>RFPR01000107.1 GCA_009928265.1 Pseudomonadota bacterium
TCGAGCAACCATGCCAACGTCGTCAAGGCCACACTCTCGGCCCTCACCAGTCTCCGTCCCCGCCACGAGATCATGAAACTCCGTGGCAAGAAGGTCCGCAGCGCCGCCCCCGAGGAGGCTCCCGCGGCAGCCTAATCTTTTTTAGACCATGACCACCATGCGCCTTCACAACCTCGCCCCCCGTCCCGGTGCCAAGCACCGCCGCAAGCGCCTCGGTATCGGCGAGAGCAGCGGACACGGAAAGACTTCCGGCCGTGGCCACAAGGGACAGCGCGCCCGTTCCGGCGGAAGCGTCCGTCTCGGATTCGAGGGCGGCCAGATGCCCCTCATCCGCCGTCTGCCCAAGCGCGGTTTCAACAACACCGATTTCAAGCCCGTTTACGCGGTGATCAACCTCGACACACTCGAGGCACGATTCGAATCGGGGGCCACGATCAACGAGGCAGCCCTGCGCTCCCTCCGTTTGGTTCACGGCCGCAATGACGGGATCAAGTTGCTCGCCCGCGGCACCGTGACCAAGAAGTTCACAGTCGAGGTCGACAAGTCGAGCGCCGCAGCCAAGGAGAAACTTGAGGCCGCCGGTGGGTCCTTGATCCTGCGCGAGCGCCCGACCAAGATTGCCACCCGTGCTGTCGTGAAGGCTGCCAAGAAGGCAGCCTGATCGCCAACCATTTGAGCCCCCAAGAGTCATCAGAGTCTTAAGGGCACCCAGACAAGGACGCACAGGATGATTTCGGCATTTGCCAACATCTTCAAGATTCCCGAACTGAGGCAACGAGTCCTCTTCACCTTCGGGATGATCGTGATCATGCGCATCGGCGCTGCGATCACTACCCCGGGCGTCAATGCACAGGTCCTGCGCGAATGGTTCCTCAACGTCGCCGACCACAGTGCCGGAGGCGGTGCGGCAGCTCTCTTCAATCTTTTTTCAGGCGGCGCACTCGGTAATTGCGCCGTTTTTTCGCTGGGCATCATGCCATACATCAGCGCCTCCATCATGCTTCAGTTGCTCGGAGCAGTGATTCCAAAGCTAGGCCGCCTTGCCCGTGAGGATGGTGGGCGCCAGAAGATCGCCCAATACACCCGTTATGTGACGATCGCCCTTTGCTTCTTCCAGGGGTGGCTTCTTGCTCTCTCTTTCGAGAGCCCCGCGTCGAATCCCTTCCTGCCCGGCATCACCGATACGATCAATCGCATGGGAATCCCGCTTGTCTCCGATCCGGGACTCGCATTCCGCCTGCTGACCGTTCTGATCATGACGGCCGGAACCTTGTTGCTGATGTGGATCGGTGACCAGATCACCGAGCGTGGCGTGGGCAACGGCATCTCCGTGATCATCACCATCGGCATCCTGGCACAGCTTCCGGCCGGACTCGTCCAGGCTTGGCGCACCTTTGTTCCGAGCGGTGGCGAGGCCTCGACCGTCAGCCCCGTGGTACTGGTTATCCTGTGTGCATTTCTCTTCCTGGTGATCGCCTCGGTCATTGCCGTAACGCAGGCGACCCGCCGAGTCAGTGTGCAGTACGCCAAGCGCGTGGTGGGCCGCAAGGTTTACGGAGGACAGACTCAATACATGCCTCTCAAGGTCAACTATGCAGGTGTCATGCCGATCATTTTTGCCCAGGCCATCCTGCTTTTCCCATCGACCATCCTAAACATGGCCTTCGGCCACAAGCCATGGGCGGTCTACTGGGCCAACCAGCTCTCCACCGGATGGATCCACTACAGCCTCTATGCGCTGCTGATCTTCGCCTTCAGCTATTTCTGGGTAGCCACCCAGTTCCAGCCTGCCCAGATCGCCGATGATCTCAAGAAGTACGGCGGCTTTATTCCCGGTGTGCGTCCGGGCAAGCCGACGGCGGATTTCCTCGACCACACGATGGGTCGACTTACCTTCGCCGGCGCCATTTTCCTCGTCATCATTGCCGTTTTGCCGCAGCTCCTGAGCCGCGCGCTGAACGTTCCTTACATGGCCGCACAGTTCTTCGGCGGTACGGGACTGCTTATCATCGTTGGCGTCACCCTTGATACGATGCGCCAGGTCGAGACCTTCCTGCTCCAGCGCCACTACGACGGTTTCCTCCGAAAGGGAAAGATCCGTGGTCGCAGCATGGCCCGCCCCTCCGTGGGTGGATCCGCCGTCAGTGACACCTCGCTTGTCTGGCTCTACGCCGGGGTGGGATTCCTTGTCATCGCCGGAGTGACAGCCTACATCACGACCCACCGCTGAGGTCGGAGTCGCCGTGAAAGCCTCCAAGCAGCGGATCCTGTTGCTGGGTCCGCCGGCCTCGGGGAAGGGGACTCAGGCGGACCATCTTTCACGGGCGTTCGGGATCCCCCACGTCTCCACCGGCGCGTTGTTGCGCTCCGAGTGCGCGCGAGGCACGCCGTTGGGGCTTGAGGCTGATTCCTGGACAAGTCGCGGCCTCTTGGTGCCCGATGAACTGGCGGTCCGTGTGATTACGGCATGGATGGCGGGTAACGGGCCTCGGTTTCTTTTCGATGGGTTCCCGCGGACAACAGTTCAGGCGGAGCATCTCGATAAGGCGCTGGATGCCGCAAATACCCCGATTGAACTCGTGATCTTCCTCGATCTCAGTGAGAGCGAAATTCACCGCAGAATCCTAGATCGACTCACCTGTGCGGCATGTGGAACAACCTTCGGGGGATCGCTGCACGGGATGAAGATCGGCGATGCTTGCCCATCGTGCGGTGGTGATCTCATACGCCGCAATGACGACACCGAGGAAGCGCTCAGTGAACGTCTGCGCGTCTACCGCGAATCAACCCTTCCGGTTGTTACGTATTACCGCAAAAAGAATCCGTCAATTTTTCACCGCGTGGACGCGGGGGAGGGGAGTGACGAGATTTTTCAAAAGCTCTCAGCGCTCGTTTCTGCAGATAAAGGATGAGGGATGAAGGATCTGGGATGAAAAACATTTTTGCTTTGCTGACTTCATGATTCCTCATCCGATTGTTGCTTCGGCAACTCCTTTCATCATTCAGCGTTCATAATTCATCCATTCCCAGCATGTCTTCCATCCCAATCAAATCCCCCGCGGACATCGTCAAAATGCGCGCCGCTGGGCGTACGGCCGCAATCGTGCTGGATCGTCTGGCAAAGCTTGTCGCGCCCGGTGTGACAACCGGCGAAATCGATCGCGCCGCTGGGGAATTCATGGCGGAACTGGGATGCCGCAGTGCCTTCCTGGGCTATCGTGGTTTTCCCGCCCAGACCTGCATCTCGGTCAACGAGGAAGTTGTCCACGGGATCGGCGGTGCCCGCCGGTTAGCCTACGGTGATCTCGTTAAGATCGACACCGGCATCATCCTGGACGGCTGGATCGGGGACACGGCAACCTCCGTTCCCTGCGGGGCCGTTGATCCGGAGACTGAGCGGCTTTGCATCGCTACAAAGAGGATCCTTGAGGGTGCAATTCCCTTCGCTGTGGCCGGGCGCCGTCTGGGCGATCTTTCCAATTACATCGAGACCGAGGCCGTGAAGTTGGGTCTGGGTGTTGTCCGCGAGTTTGTGGGACATGGCGTGGGTCGCAAACTGCACGAGGAACCACAGATTCCCAATTATGGCCGTAAGGGCTCCGGACCAAAGCTGAAGGCCGGAATGACCCTCGCCATCGAACCGATGATCAACCTCGGCGTTGAGAAGGTCCGGATCCTCGAGGACGGGTGGACCGTGGTCACGGAGGATGGCAAACCGTCGGCCCATTTCGAGCATACCATCCTTGTGACGGAAAATGAACCTAAGGTGTTGACATGCCTACCCCCGATAGCTTAAAACACCAGGCCCTAGTCGTAGAGAGACTGTCCATGGCCCGCTTCCGAGTGGAGCTTGCCGGAGGCAGAAGAATGCGGGCTACGGTCTCTGGTCGGCTGCGTTTGAGCTTCACGCGCATCGCCCCCGGACACCGAGTGATCATCAGCGTTTCTCCCTACGACCTGGACCAAGGAACCATCATCCAGCGACTCCCGCAGTCACCATCCGAACACAACACCTGACACCGACACCTGCCGGCGCGAAAGCGCCGACGACCCGCGCATGAAAGTCCGAGCTTCCGTAAAACGTCTTTGCGAAACCTGCAAGATCGTCCGCCGCAATAACGTGGTGCGCGTCGTCTGCAAGAACCCCCGCCACAAGCAGCGTCAGGGCTGACATTTTTTTCGAGACCCTTTTTCATCCCCAATACCACACGACCATGCCACGACTTCTCGGCGTAGAAATTCCCGGTGACAAGCGCATCGAGGCCTCCCTCCGTTACATCTACGGAATCGGACCCAAGACCTCCAAGCGAGTCCTCGAACAGGCCAATATTAACCCCGACGTAAGGGCCAAGGAACTCAGCCCTGAGCAGATCGGTTCCATTATCTCGGCCATCACGGCCCAGAAGGTAGTCATCGAGGGTGACCTTCGCCGTGAACTTCAGTCCAACCTGAAGCGCCTCCAGGCAATCAACTGCTACCGAGGCATCCGCCACCGCCGCGGTCTGCCCGTACGCGGTCAGCGCACTCAGACTAACGCCCGCACCCGCAAGGGACCACGCAAGACCGTCGGCGTTGTCCGTTCGAAGGATTAATCCTCAGCCTCACTGATTCATGTCCGAAGAAACGCCCGTCACACCAGAGAATTCCGAGATCCCGGCCGCGCCCGTGGCTCCAGCAGCGCCAGCCGAGACCGCTCCCGTAGCACCTGCAGCCGCCAAGGCTGAGAAGCCCAAGGCCCCCAAGAAGTCCAAGGAAAAGAAGACCGAGGAGGCCGCTCCCGCTGCTCCTGTCAGTTTCAATCTCGATGATCCGATCGAGCCGCCCAAGATCGTCAAGGCCAAGGGAAGCAAGAATATCACCCAAGGCATCGCCCACGTCCAGGCCACCTTCAATAACACCATTGTGAGCGTCACCGACCTCCGTGGTGCAGTGCTCGGTTGGTCAACCGCCGGCAAGATGGGCTTCAAGGGATCCCGTAAGAGCACGGCCTATGCCGCCCAGCTCGTCGCCCAGGATGCCTGCCGTCAGGCCATGGGACACGGCCTCAAAGAGGTCGAGGTCCGCATTAAGGGCCCCGGCTCAGGTCGCGAATCCGCCGTCCGCGCCATGCAGGCCATCGGCCTCGAGATCAGCCTGATCCAGGACGTGACCCCCGTTCCTCACAACGGCTGCCGTCCTCCCAAGCAGCGCCGCGTCTGATTTTCACAGAGACTCGATCACCCATTTACTAGAACCGATTCATCATGGCCCGTTACACTGGACCCAAAACCAAAGTCAGCCGCCGCTACGGCGTCCTTCTCGCCGGCTCCGGCCGCGCCTTCGAGCACAAGGCTTATCCTCCCGGCCAGCACGGCCCCAAGGGTGCCCGTCGCAAGGTTTCTGAATATGGCACCGCCCTCGCCGAGAAGCAGAAGCTCCGCTTCCAGTATGGCGTTCTCGAGCGTCAGTTCCGCCGGTACTTCGAGACTGCTCTCAAGACCCGTGGCGTCACCGGTCTGATCCTTCTGCAACTCCTTGAGACCCGTCTCGACAATGTCGTCTACCGTATGGGGTTTGCCAAGACCCGCTCGGCTGCCCGTCAGATGGTAGCCCACGGTCACATTGCCGTGAACGGACGCAAGTGCGACGTTTCTTCGGCGACCCTGAAGGTTGGTGATGCGGTTTCCGTCCGTCCTAAGGATGGTTCCAAGCGCCTCGCTCAGCGCGGTCTGGACCAGACCCAGATCGTCGAGGCCCCGGATTGGCTTCTTGTTGATAAGGAGGCCCTCAGCGGCAAGGTTGTGCGTATTCCGACCCGCGAGGAGATCAATCCCGTGGTGAATGAGCAACTCGTCGTTGAGTTGTATTCCCGCTAATCTCTATACCCCTTTCAAAAAAGCCGCCCGGAGTGATCCGTGGCGGCTTTTTTCTTTTCCCGATCTGTTGGCACAGCGTTTTGCTCAGGGTATCTTCACACCGTGTCCATGCCGCTGATCCTTATGATTCTGTTGCTCTGTTGCCAAGGGCTACAGGGTACTCCTGCCGCTGAGCAATCCAAAGAGAAGAGTATGGTCGACCGAATCATGCAGTTCTATTCCTGGAATGATCCCAAGGCGCCCAAAACCACCTTTCAGGGTAAGCAGTTCCTGACCAAGGGCGCATTCACGGATAAAAAATTTAACGCTGGGGAGTATGCCGGGGTAAAGAATTACGGCTCGAAGGACTTCGCTACAAAGTCCTTCAGCGAGTCGGGAAGGATCTGGTTTGGCAAACTGTTTGCTTCCAAGAAGCTCCCCGAGAACCTGCAGGGAGGTAACCGCGACGCCTCCAAAAACTTCGAGACGGGAAACTTCAAGACCAAGGACTTCGATTCGGCTAAGAAAAACGATCCCTATGCCGGTCGTGAGACCTTTGCCACCAAGGACATAATGCTCAAGGGAAAGACCCAGGGTGCGATCGATAACGATCAGAAACTCCAGGAATCCATCCGCAAGGGACTTTCGATCGACGATGTGAAACGGCTGCTCAACAAGCCGGGTAGTCCGTCCGAGTGACGGGATCGTCGGGTGAATGCGAATACCCGGCGAGATCCAAAGGTTTGCAGCAATCGCCGCAATGCGGTTTATTCGCCTCCTGCCATGAGCCGGTTTTCCGAACAACTTTCCGCCCTGACGCAGGGCAGCGCCCAGATTCTTAGCGAGAAGGAACTTGCCGCCAAACTCGCCCTTGGGCGTCCGCTCCGCGTGAAACTCGGGGTCGACCCCACCTCTCCCGACATTCATCTGGGGCACACAGTCGGGTTGTCCAAGCTCCGTCAGTTCCAGGAGTTCGGTCACGAGGCCATTCTGATCATCGGCGACTTCACCGCGATGATCGGCGATCCGAGCGGGCGGTCTGCGACTCGTCCCCACCTCACACACGAGCAGGTGATGGAGCATGCCAAGACCTACCAGGAACAGGCATTCCGGATCCTCGATCCGGAGAAGACCGAGATCCGCTACAACGGCGAGTGGTTCGGTAAGATGACCTTTCAGGACGTGATGCGCCTCGACAGCCGCGTCACGCTCCAGCAGATGCTCCAGCGCGAGGACTTCCGCGAACGCATCGACAAGGGACAGCCCGTCCGTGCCCACGAGATCCAGTATCCGATCATGCAGGGGTGGGATTCGGTCGTGATCAAGGCCGATGTGGA
>RFPR01000108.1 GCA_009928265.1 Pseudomonadota bacterium
TCAGGAATTTTTTGCAGACATCGGCAAACGTCACGGTCGGGCTGTACCAGCTGGGCAGCCGCATGGATCGCCGACCTGTCTCGGCATTTGCGTTGGATGCCACCCACCGGCCTTGTTCAACGGCCTTGCGGCGGTGATTTTCGGTCCATGTGGCCTGGCATTTTTCGCATTCGTAGCGTGCAGACTCGGCCACTCTTTTCAGATCCCACTTGCCGTCTGGCAAGCGGGCGTCCTGATCCCAGCGCATCTGGGAAAACTCCATGGCCTGCATGTGGCCACAGGCGTGGCAAGGGACGTGGTACAGCTCTTGCGTGCCGGCCAGATAGTTCTGCCAGATGTCGCCGGTGGCCACGGTCGGGGTGCTGGTCAGGACGTGCTTGCGCTGCGGAAAGGATTTGGTGCGCTCCAGCGCCAGGCTGTAGGCGCTGGCGTTCTTGTCGTCGGCTGGCGCAAAGGAATCCAATTCGTCCAAAACGGCGCAGCAAATCGGGCGTGAGCTAAGGTTGCTGGGCGAGTTACTGCCGACTAGGCTCAGGGTCATGGTCAAAAATTGCATCTCCAGATTCTTGTAGTCGTCGCTGTCTCTTGGGAAAACCGCCCGGACGGGCTTGCATTTTTTAAATATGGGGGTCAGTCGAGTCTCACTATAGCTGCGGGCCAAGTCGGCGTTTGGCATAACGAGCAGAGCCGGAGCCGGGTCGTTGGCAATCCGGTAGGCCAGCCAAACCGCCAGAGTAAGGGTCTTCCCGGTCTGGCTTCCCCAGCAAAGGGTGACGGTGTGGACGCCTGGATCCGCCAACGCCTCTAAAATTCCCCGCACGTATGGCGTGTAATTAGTTGCGTAAAGCCCGGGACGTGCGGTCAGTCGCCCGTCCAGATAGATGTTTTTCTCGGCCCACTCAATAACGCTGGGTGGCTTTTCATAGTGCCACCTAGTCCGCGCCATCCGGCGTAGCTCTTGCTGGGCCTTGGTCACAGCGCGGCCTCAACCTGCCGCATCACCTGCCCCACCTCTGCCTCAATCTCGGCCTCGACCTCGGCCGGCGGCCGGTTTCCGCAAATTGGTGCCAATCTTTTGGCCATCCCCTTGAGCAACGGGATCAGGGCATTGTCCCGAGCCGCCAGGATTTTATTGGCCTCATCCACCGGCACCATGGTCCCCTCCGCTTGGTCGATTTCAGGGCGGTCTCCCTTCATGCGCCGAAGTGCTTCAACTACTTTGGTGTAGTTGGTAATTAGCTCGGACCGGTCATCCCGGGTACCATCCTTGGCGCTCTCGCCAAGGCTGGCCGCCAAGTCCTCCAGTCTTTTGATTTCAACATCTAGGCCGCCGCCTTGCGCCCGGGCAAATGGCTGGGCCTGCACCCGCCCGCGCTGGCGGTAAACGGTTCGGCGGGAGGCGCCCGTGGCGGCCATTGCCCTAGCCACGTCATGGTTTTTGGATCTGCCCATGGCACTCTAATGTTTTACAATTTTACACGAAAAAACAACGCAGGTCTTGGACCACGCGAGTATTTTCTAAAAATCAATAGATTCCTTACGCATCGCCACCAAGCTCCCTGTAGGCGGCCACTATTGGCCTAGCTTCCAGCAGGAACTGCCTCCTCAGATCCTCGTCTTGTTTAATACAGCGCAGGCCGCGGTTGGCCACCCACTGAGCCACGCGAATGACTGGCGATAGGAACGGCTTGGGCTCTCCCGGTTCGCTGGTGGTGATGGGGTCAGGCAGCATCTCGGACCACAGTAGCAACTGACGAACAACGCCAGGCTCTCCGCTGTTCAGCTTATGCTGATGCGCTGCCACGCGCTCATATCGCTTGGCCTGCTCATCGGTGATGCCAGCGCTCTCGACCAGCTTAACCATATCCTCGCCGTCTGCCCTGGCTTGGACAATGATGTTGCCGGCCTTGGCGGCTAGCCCAATGACCTCGCCCACCTGAGCCAGCGCATCCTCGCGCTTCTTGTTAAGTTCCTTGATTACCTGCTTTAGTGTTTGCATTTCTTTATACCTTTCGTCAGCGCAGTTAGGTTAAATTTGGGTATCTCACGCCTGCGCTTGTCGTGATGTGCCCGTGCCCGCTGCTCGTAAGATTTTCTGGCCTTCTCGCTTTTGGCGGCCCGGAACCGGATTCCCAGCCGGTCAGCCACGTCGAGCGCCTTCTTGCTGACGGCCTGTTTCGTAATGTTGAATCGCTTGGCCACTGAGGTCATTGATTCCGTCGACCGGTTCAGGACGATCGACAGCACCGCCTGGTCTAGGGTGTCGGTCATGTTCTGCATTACCGGGTGATCTGGAACCTTGGCCGCCAGATACTCAAAGCAGAATACCGTGTTTTTAATTGGGCAAGTTGTGACCGTTATTACCGTGTAAGCCTCTCGGACTAGGTCGGTAAGACTGTCGATCCGGCTTGCCGGATGAAGGTCATTGGAAGGCAGGCGGTCGATTAGTTCCTGATCCATCATACGCCGAAACCTTCAAGATGTTCAGTGGGTTCAGACTTCACCTTCAAGATCCCCCTAAAGGGGGGGATCTTGATGGTGGTATCGTCAACCGATCTTGAAGGTACCCTCAAATTAACTTGATGGTTAAAAAGGTTCATTCGCATTGTCCCCTAAAAGGTATGTACCGTTGTCTTGTTTCAGAATTGTGCCGTCCTCAAGCGCCTTATCGACCATCCTATAAGCCGTCGATCCTGAGCAATTAACCGTTTTGGAAATCCACTGCTCCAGCGCCTTTCTGCCGCACGGGTAATCCTTGTACTTACCAAAGTTTACCATCATGGCCTCCGGTCCCGGCTTCTTTTTTGCCGGCTGCCCTGCCTCCACCCAAGCCAACCCATGGTCCGAGTGCCTAAGAAACACAAACGGGTGCACAGCAGCCTTTGTCGCGCAAATTTCGCCCGCCCTGTGCAATTGTTGTAGCCCGCTACGCTTCCCACGCTTCGACACCTCCAGCCTGTAAATGTCCGTGCCCTCCTCATCCTGCCCTGCTGGTGCCAAGGTCACCACCGCCCGGGCCCAGTTGGTCAGCTCCGACGATCCAAAGCCGCTGTACGCCTTGTCGTGGCCCGTGTAGCCCGTGCCGTCACGGGTGGGCTTGGGCGTGTGGTGGATCAGCATCCAAGCAAAGCCGGCAGACAAGGCCAACGGGTTAAGCATGTTGCGCAAAAAGCCGCTGGCCGTCTCCTGGCTGGAAAGGTCGCCACCGATAAAGGCCAGCAGAGGATCCGCCCACGTCAGATGCGGCCGGTGCTTTTCTACCAACCTGCGGGCCCGATCGACAAACGTGGCTCCGGTCGAGGTGCAATCCCGGACAATGATGACGTTTTCTTTCACCATCTGTAGCTCTTTATCTGACAGGCTCATGGATCTAATGACCCCTTGAACCGCCTCGGCCACATCTCCCTCGTCGTTCTCGGCCTGTATAATTAGGCTGCGCAATCCGTCCCCGGTCGGGGTAATCCCAAAGAAGGAGCGGCCGATCGCCCAAGTGATCGCGGCCTGTAAGCACAGGACCGACTTGCCCAATCCGGAGGATCCCACCCACAACGCCGACCCGCCTTTGCAAATCCACCGCTTGCCTAGCAACGTGGTTTCATCCGCTTCGTCCCTAAAATCCAGCAGCTTATCCCAGCTAAGTGCCTCCGGGATGTCCCCATAGACCGTCCACTCCTTCCACTGCAAGTAGGTCAGCGTCGGTGCCCCGCACTCCACCAACTCCTGCTTCTGGCCCGTGGCTTTACGGACCGCCCCTGGCAACCGCGACAGCCGCCCCGGATCCTTGTTGGCCGCGTCCGGCTTGGCATGGGCGATGTGCTTATAGATAAAATCCACCCGATCGCGGAACTCCACCTCGCTCTGCGCGTCCACCGTCACCCACCCGTGCAGACTCCGGCCCCCGGACCGGATGATGCAGCTCGTCGGCAGCCCCGCCTTTTTTAAGAAAGCCCACTGCTCGTCCAGCGTGCTTTCATCAAACTCCACCAGGCAATGCCTCCACCTGGTAATGTGCTCCGCCTTGCGCCCCTTGCCGTTGTTGGGATTGATTGAGCAGTACACCCCCACCGCATTTCCCTGCCACTTCTCCAGCCCGCCGTCCTTAAAGAGTTCGATCCACTCCTCCCTCGTCCGGTTCTCGCCCGCCCCGTCCGGCCGCTCCCGGTCCCCATCGTGGATCGATCGGCAGATGTTGATGTGTTCCCCCAGCTCAAAGCACGTGGCCAAAAATTTTTCCACCGGCGTCTCCCCCACACTCTGCGGCATCGGAGGCACCGGCATCTCGTGGCGCATGATCGTCAGCCCCTGCAGCTGGTACTTGCTCGCCGGCCGCCACGGCTCCCGGGCCGGCCTGGCATACACGCTCTTGACCACGCTGACCGCCTCCCGCTGCGTCAGCCCGTTCTTGCGCGCCCACTCGTCCGCTTCCGTCTCCGCGTCCGCGGCCGGCATGCCCTGATCGCGCAGTTGGCAGACCAGCTTAAAAAGGCTGGTGTTTCGCGTGCCCTCCTCCGCGCCATGCTGACGGATCGCCTCCGCCGCCGGGGCCAAAGCCACCGTCACGGCTTGGCCGCCTTGGCCTTAAGGTCGCGCTCCTGGTATTTCTCTGCCCGGGACAGCAACTCTTGGATAATCTTTAAGGCCAGCTCAAAGCAGTTCAGCGCCCCCTGCGCCTTTACACGCATAGGAAGCGGCATGTCGTCCATCAGCTTGCGCAGGTTGGCAATTCCTCGCTTCTGGACGTCGTCGGTGCAGCGGATGCGTTTTACGGACATGGAAAAAGCTCCGGATGCGGGTCTATTTCCCCAACAAATACCTTCCCCCATCGAATCAAGGCTGCCCTGGAGTGCTGTCCCCTAAGATAAGTTCTTTTTGCATGGCAGTTCTTACAAACCACGTCGCACTTTTTTATTTCGTTGTGGAGTTTTTCAACTGAATAGGAAGAGCAGTTGGAAATGTTAAAACATTTTACCTCGCCGTCTCTATGGTCAAAATCTAGGCACACGCCAGGGAGCTTTTGTCCGCAATCAGCACACCCTGCTTCCTCCTTAAATTTATTAAGGTCAGCAACTCGTTGCTTATGCTTCTTACTGCAGTAAGAACTGCGATCTCTTCGGACCACACTCACGCCCACTGCCCCATCCCGTAGCGCATCCGGTTGGCCTTGATCTGCTCCAGCACGCCGGCCCACTCCTCCGGCGTCCACGAGGCGATGACGCGGGCGTCAAAGAATTTGATGAGTTGGGAAAGGGTCATTCTAAATTTCCGGCACAATCAATCGCCGCCTCAATAGCTTCCTGTTCGGATTGTGCGTCTACCTCCAAAACTCCAAGCCTTTGACTGGGCAGATCACACGAAATCCTGCTTGTCCAGTGATACAGATCGGTATCAAACCACGTGTGTATGTTTGCCCAGCCATCCCCGTGCGGCGCATTTTCGCCTAAGCGAGGATCCCATTTGTTAGGATCATTTGTGAAAAAAAATCCTTTGGTCGTGCTCACTTCCGCTTCCCCCACACGTGCTCAACAAGCACCCAGACGCAGTAGAGCACCGTCAGCATGACCAAAAACTCAGCGTCGATCCCGTCACGCCACCATTTGCGGGCCGTGCCTATCATTCCAGTGACTACGGCCACAGCCCCCACGGCCGTCACCGCCATCACAATAAACTTGTCGTAGCGGCTCACAGCACCGGCTCCGGCATCGGGCCCGTCAGCTTCCACTTATACGTCGTCTTATCGTACGCCAACGGATAGCCCATAAAGTCCCTCATCAGGTCGATGTCCCGGGCTACCGTCTTGTAGCTCACCTCAAACTCTTGGCCGATTTTCTCGCAGCTCGGCAGTTCCCCCTTTTCACGCAGCATTTCCGCCATCCAGCGGCACCGGCGCAGCACCGGCCGCGTCTTGCAGGTGTGGTCCCGCTTGGCTATCGCCGCCCTGGTCACAGCCCGCCCTCTCCCCGGATCCGGTCGATTAGTTCGTTCTCCCTGCGCTCGGCCGCCATCAGCGCTGCCCGGGTTTCCCGCAGCTCACGCTCCAGGCGCTGCACTCGGTCCACCAGCTGCCGGCTCAGCGGCTCGCTGGGTAGGACCAGATAAGGCGCAGGCACCTCGCTCATGCCGCCACCCTCCGCGGGTCATAGTTCTTTTCAGCCCGCCACACCTGGGCGATCGCCAGAAAGGTCTCGTACGCTTTTTCCACCTCCTCCACCGTCCACAATTTCTCGGCAATGCTGCCCGTGGCCGGGTCGATGTAGACATTGCGGGCACGCACCGGCCTGCCGAAATGCGCGTAGGCGTACGCTGCCAGCTGGTACAGGTCTGTGCTGTAGCTGTCCACCCGGTGCGGATCGCCCACCGTGGCCACGCCCGGGTTTCCCTCGCAAGGCGTGCCAATCTTCTTAAACTTGCGGGTCTTAAAATCCACCACTTCCACCTCGCTCTCCGTCTCGTCGCCGATCACCGCAATCAAATCCACCCGTCCGGCAAACGCCTCGTCCGGCTCCACCAACACGGATTCCACCGCAATGACCTCCGCGATGCTCTTGCACCAAAACTGCGCCGCCTCCCAGTGCTTCTCGTAGCCCGGCTTAATTTCCGTATCGTTCATGGTCTGCCCTCCAGCTGCTTCTGCCGCTCGCGGATCGCTTTCTCAAAGAGCGCGTGGACATAGGTCCCGCGGTCCGCGGCCGCCTGCAGTTCAGTTTTGCTTGAGGCCACCACCCGTTTGGCAAACTCCGGATCCTGCTCCCCGTCCTGCCGCGGCAGCGTTAGGGATTGCAGGATGGCCGTCTCCTGTTTCCAGGCGTCCAGCCCCGGCTTGGCCAGCACGCCCAGGATGTTCGTCACGCTGGGCAACGCCTGTGCCTTGCGCGCCTCGCGCAACGTTCCGTGCACCGGCTCGCCCGCCAACGTGTAGTAGTGGCTGTTTTCCTGCGCCACCGTGGCAATGATCTGTGCCACGGCCTTACGCCTTCCAGCTGCGGATCACCGGCACCGCCATCACAAACGTGAAAACGGCAAAGACCGGGATTGCGATTCTTAATAGGATTTCAGTCATGTTTTCCTTTCCGGAAGCCGGCGCCAGTTGGGGGAACTGACGCCGGCCCCCTTGGGTTTCTTCTCGTGGTTTCTGCCAATCCTCAGAAGGGCACGTTGTTGCCGTCGCCGTCC
>RFPR01000109.1 GCA_009928265.1 Pseudomonadota bacterium
GAGTTTATCTACGATTACCGCAACTGGGAGGGGCGTTTCCCAGATGTCCGAACGACGCTGGATCCCGTGAAAGTAATGGCCTGGATCGACCCGCGTATCTCGGAAGGTCTCAAACCCTACCGTTTTGAGAAACCGCCGGAGACGCGACTGAAGGGAAAAGTCGGGCTCAAAAATCCCGAGAAGAACGATCTTCGGATTGCGGTCAATTCTCCCACGGGGATGGGTTATACCCTCATAGGAAAAGATCTTTCCTTCGGCGCCATCTCGGGGACCGTCCTGCTCAAAGGGCAGAAACTCCTGATCGATATTCCCAAGGGACGTCTTTTTGGAGGTGATGTCTCCTTCAAGGGAGACGTTTCGGTAATGCCGGGGGATGCGCGCTACGGTGCCTCGGTCCACCTCGATAAAGTCGACTTTCGCGACCTGACCAAACTCTATTTCGGTTATGACGAGTCCGGTGGAAATCTCACGGCCGACTATGCCTTCCGTACCATCGGTGGCGATGATTTGGCCATGACCGGACAAGGAAATATCCTGATCCAGGACGGCAATGTGCTGGCGATGCCTGTCCTTGGACCGCTTTCCTTGTTGATGGGAGAAGTGATTCCGGGTCTTGGATACCAGACTGCACGAGAGGCCACGGCTGACTTTTCCGTGGAAGGAGGGATTATCACGACGCGCGATCTCCTCATTAAGGGCAAGGGATTCAGCATGATCGGCAACGGCAAGATCCATTACCTCGAGGACAAAATGGAGATGAACATTCGCCTCAATGCCCAAGGCCTTCCTGGGCTGGTTCTTTTTCCCGTAAGCAAGATCTTTGAATACGAGTCGGTCGGTTCAGCCAAACACCCCAAGTGGCGTCCCAAGCTTCTTCCCAAGATCAGTGGCTCCACAGATCCCAATCAAGCCCCCTCGGCGACTCCGTCGCCCACTCCCTGATCAGAGCCGTAGCGTCAGGGTGGCAAGCATCCTTCCAGTCAGCCCTTTCTCACGCCGGTACGAATAATAGCGATCCGGATTACAGGCCGTGCAGATTCCGGCGTCGAGGATTTCGTGGATTCCTTCCTCCCTGGCCTGACGTGCGATCTCCGCGGCAAAATCCACCTCGTAGCAGGGAGGTCGGATACAGGGGCCGATGACGACGAGAAATGCCCCGACTTGTTTTCCCGTGCAATCGGCCAGCATGCGGATGCCTTGGCGGATGATCCCTAGTTCCGTTCCTTTTTTACCCGAATGCAGGAGGGCTCCCGCAGTGCCATCCCGGGCCACAATCCAGACGGGAGCGCAATCGGCCACGTAAATACCGAGGGTCACGCCCTGCTGTGTTGTCACTAGGCCGTCTGTTTGCAGGAGGGATCCGGTCGTGGTTGTGTCAATGAGCGCAACTGAAGATCCATGAACCTGTTCAGCCGTGACCAGAGGAAGTTTCTTACCGAGAAATGCGTTGAGAAGTTCCCAATGAACGGGAGACAGGCGATTTACCGCCTCCTCACGCGGAACGCTGACATCGATGCCGGGGATCCGTCCGATGAATGAGGCCCTGACTCCGGGGATCTCACGGAGTTCCGGAATGATCTCAAGGGGTTCCTGACTCAATCGGGCGTCTGATTTTTGGCCCCCTTCTGCTGCTTCCGGTAAGAGGAGCTTTTGATCAAGTTGTCAAACTGGACGGAGGGGGGAAGGGGATCCTCCTTGCGCATCGCCTTGGGCAATTTTGGTCTGGGGCGATCCTGATCGTTGTATTTCTTGTAGCGTTCCTTTTCCCATTTGTTAAGGGGATCATCGAAGAGTTCCTCGTACTGCGTGTGAAGTGAAAGAGACCTGTCGTATTCCGCTGTTGCTGAAATGTAGTTGAAAAGGGCCTGAAGCACAGAGGTTTGTGCCTGAAGCAGCTGCACCTGGGCGTTGATCACGTCAAGTTGGACACCCGCGCCGGCATCAAGACGCTCCCTAGAGAGACGGAGTGCTTCAGCGGCCTGCTCGACTGTCGTGCGCTGGCTTTCGATGGTTTCCTTGGCCTGACGCAGGTTGGAAATCGCCGTTTGCACCTGGGTGACCACACCTCGAACAGCGTTATCGTAGGAGATCTTGGCATTCTGCATGGTGGCCTTTGCCTGCTTCACGGATCCGTAGGTGGCAAGGCTGTCCCAAACAGCCCAGCTACCCGTTGCGCCGAAGAACCATCCCTCGATGGTTTCCGTGAGGCTCTGGTCATACTTGTAGCTCTGGATCTGGTATCCTCCGTTGGCGTTGATCGTCGGAAGCCAGCCCGAGATAGCTGCCGTGACCTGCTTGGCGGTCACGAGGATATTGAACCGCTGGGCTTTGAGCGATGGGTTGCGCTGCAGGGCCGTGTGGATTGAGGCATTATCGTCGATCTTGCGCGGGTAGTATCCCAGTTCCCCGGTGACATCGATGGGCAGCTTCATGTTCTGGAGGTTGGGATAGTCCATACCGATGAGCTGGATGAGGGTAAACATGGAGACGCGGAGGTTGTTTTCGGCGTTGATGAGCGGAGGCATCGCATTCGCCAATTGAACCTGGGCCTGAAGCACGTTGAAGCGCGGTACTGTCCCGGCGTCGTAGCGGCTCTGCTGGTCGCTCACTTGGGTTTTGTAGAGTGCCACCTGCTGTTCGTTCGCGATGACGAGGGCACGGTTGAGAACCACCTGATAGAATTGGCGAACGACGTCGGCGACCACCTTGTCGAGTGTCTGCCTGAGTTGAAAATAGGCAATCTGCTCGGAAAGTTTCGCGGCTTCGGTCAGGGCGGGGGTCTTCCATCCGTCATAAAGGAGCTGTGTGCCCTGGAAGTTGATGTTCCAAGCCTGGTTGACTTGGACGCTGGGAATCCCACCACTGCCGTAGCCTGGCGGTGTCTGACCCTGCTGAATCTGCGGATCAAGCCATGTATAGCCCGGCGAAACGGTCAGTTTTGGGAGCAGGCCCGCGCGGACATTGATGAAATTGCCCGAGGCCCGCTGGATGTTCTGGATTGCGGTTAGGACATCGGGATTGTGTGACAGGGCGAATTGCACCACCTCGTCGATATTCATCCTCTTCGCGTTCTTTGCGACTACGTTGGGGACAATCTTGTTCCCTGCCTTGGCCAGCGCTTCCGCAGAAAGAGGAACGTCGTGGATGAGTTTCATCGTCTGGTCGATCAAGCCGAAGTTGGTGGCCGTCGGGGTAGCCATCGGAAGGGGGCCGGTCGTTGTGTCGGGAAGAGCAGCCGGAAGCGAGGAGGGTGTGATCGGGTTCGTGATCATCGGCGCCTCGGGGAGCCCTGCTGGTGAGGGAGTTGACGGCAGATTCGTGAATGAGTTGGTGCCGGCGTTGAGTCCTGATGGAGCTGCCGGGGGATTGTTGGCGAGCGAGGGTGCCACGGAGGTCCCTTGAACGTCTTGATCCGTCGACACAGGAAGATTTGTCAGTGCCTGGACCGATGTCTGGGCCCCGACCGAAATCCCGCTGAGGCTGGCATCGTTGGTGGCAGGTTGTTGGGCCACCGCGCAGACGGCAAGCAGTGCCCAGGCGAGGGGCGCGCAAAACGAGAGAGTCTTCATCGGTTACAGGAGGTGCAGTATTCGTAGATTTTGCCGTAAATGTCCAACCAAGCCCGCTGCTCCACGGGAGAAAGCATACCCATCACCTTTTCGAGATTGCCGATCATTTCCTGCCGGATTCCCTCGACGAGACGGGTTGCCTTCGGGGTGGGGGCTACCAGGACTTTGCGTCGATCCTCGGTGCCATGGGTGCGGCGCACATGCCCAAGTTTTTCAAGACGTTGCACGAGCCCAGTGGCCGCCGGCGTGCTGTGGCCCATGAGTTCGGCGATCCGGCTCATTCCGATCGGTCCATGGGTACAGAGATGGCCAAGCAGAAAAAACTGCGGAAAAGAGACCTTCCCGCGAGCCAGTTCCCCCATCAGGCTCGACATGAAGCGCCGCTGCATCACCATGATGATCGAAGCCAACGATCCCACCTCATCCCTGGAGAGGGGAGTGGCTGGATCAATGGATGTCTTGGACTGAATCATTAAGATAGTTAAATAATGTGAGGCTGATCACTCCCAGGGGCGGAGTCAATTCCCCGTGCTCCTTTGGAATCAGCGTTTCACGGTATCCCCTTGGCAGACCGTTCCCTGCTCTACTTCTGCTGCGAAGCAGGGGGGCTGAACCTCAGCGACCTTCAATCTGCTGATAGGATGATCCGTGGAGGTTACCAGAAGGGTCTCCCCTGGACTGACCAAGGTTCCTGGAGTCATTTCGACGATTGCGTAGCTTTCATCACGCGAAATACTCTGGATCGTTCCCACTTTCCGGAGCGGAGCGGCTTTTGGGGGCGGTGGTGTCTGCTTCTGGGCAAAGATATGCCAAGGAGGCCAGCAGGATTGCGTAGGTGGCCGCGTAGGGGATGGGGCGGGGGATGGTGTGCTGGCGGCAGTTGCGGGGCCTCTCGGTTTCGAGATTTGATGAAGGGATGAAAGCACGGAACATGCCTGGAGCCCCAGAAGGGTTGTCGCCATGAGCAGCATGTTTCGAGGGGTCATACACCCTTTCTTGATCATGAAACCGTGGAAATCAACACCAGCCCATCAACTCTCCTCCCCGATTGTGTTTTAGGATCGGCTTGCCGACGTCCCTCCTCTCCCCGCATAACTCTACTCAACCATGTCCTCTTCCGTCGCCTTCCTCGGACCCGAGGGAACTTTCTCTCATGTTGTGGCGCTCCGTCGTTATCCGAAGCGTGCCTGTCTTCCATGCGCCACGATCACGGAGGTCTTCCATGCAGTGCGCTCCGGTCAGGCAGCCTGCGGCATCGTTCCGATCGAGAACTCCTCGGGAGGAACCATCACCGAGACAGTCGATCTCCTTATTGAGCAGGCGGGTCATCTTGCGATTGCCGAGGAACTTGCCCTCGACGTGCGCCTTGCTCTTCTTGGTAAGAAAGGGGCCTCGTTCAAAGCTCTACGAAACCTCTATTCCCACGTCATGCCGCTAAGGCATCACCGCAACTGGGTTCGTGAGAATCTTCCCTCCGTCCGGATGATTGAGAGCCCCAGTACGGCCGATGCTGCCAAAAAAGCTTCGCTTTCGGCGACCTCCGCGGCCCTCGCGGCGCCCGGTGCGGCAGAGCTCTACGGACTTTCGATCCTGAAATTTCCAGTTCGTCCCGAGGCGGTGAACGTTACTCATTTCTTTGTGATCGTTCCTTCAGCCGGATCGAAATCTGCCGCCTCGGCATCCTCAGGAACCAATCGATTCAAGACGGCCGTTGTCGCTGCCCTTCCTCAGACCCCGGGAAGTCTGCACCGCTTCCTCGGCCCTTTTGCTCGCGCGGGGGCCAATCTCTGCCGCATCGTCTCTCGCCCCGTTCCCGGCCAACCCGAGACCTACGTTTTCTACCTTGAGGTGGAGGGGAGTCTCTCCGAAACCAAGGTTCAAAAGGCACTCTCGGGAGCTGGTAAAGTGGCGGTCACGATCCACCCCCTGGGATCCTACCCTTCGAGACCCCGTTATCGGACACCGTTGAAAACAGGCCGCTGACTTGTCACCATGCCATCCATGAGATCCACGATCCTTGTCACCCTGATCCTTTCCCTTTGCGCCGCGCCTATCGTTCGTGCTGAGTCTCCGACCATTACCGTCCGCAAAAGCGATGCGCTGAATTTGGCCCTCTCGGGGATCGGTGGCAGCGAGGGCGCCGCCGTTTCCAAGGTCCTCCAGAATGACCTGACGCTTGCCGGGTGGTTCGCGCTGGCGCCTTCGGGACTCGCCAATATCACGGTTAGTGGCACCGCAGCGGGAGGTATCCTTCAGGGGATTGTCAAAAAAGGAGGTGAGACCGTTCTCTCCAAAACATACAGCGGCAGTCCCCGTGTGGCCGCCCACCGATTCGCCGACGATATCGTGGAAACGTTGACCGGGCACAAAGGGATCGCCAGCACGACCATCGCCTTCATCAGTAACCGAACAGGGCGCAAGGAGGTCTATCTCGCAGACTACGACGGCGCTAATGGCCGCCAGATCACTCACGACAATGGCCTAAGCGTCTCACCGGCTCTCAGCCCTGATGGTCGCAAACTCGCCTACACCGGCTATCAGGCAGGTTATGCCGACATCTACGTGATTGATCTCACCACCGGATCGCGCGTCCGTCTCGTCAAGTTCCCTGGCACGAACTCCGGTGCCCGTTTCGCTCCTGGAGGCGGACGCCTCGCCTGCTCCGTCAGCAAGGATGGTAACCCCGAGATCTATGTGGTCGGCCTCGGCGGCGGTGCCAGTCGTGTTACCCGCGGGCGCGGTGCAAAGTCCTGCCCGACCTGGTCGCCCGACGCGGGCGAGATCATCTACGCCTGTGACGAGACGGGAACACCCCAGCTCTTCCGCGTCTCCTCCTCGGGGGGATTTGGTCGTCAGATTCCGACCGGATTCGGCTACTGCAGCGAGCCGAGTTGGTCGCCCGACGGCCAGCACCTCGCCTTCAATGTCCGTTCCGGCGGCGGCTTTTCCATTGCGGTGCTCGATCTCGCCGGTGGTGGGGCCCGGATCGTTGGACAGGGAGAGAACCCCGTCTGGGGCGCCGATTCCCGTCACCTGATCTACAGCACCGGCAGCACGATCTCCCTGCTCGATGTCCCCACCGGGAAGTCCTTTCCCGTCGTGACCAATCTCGGCAAGGTTACCGAGCCGACCTGGTCGAGGTAAGGGTCCGGTCTGCCCGGTCACCCTGACGGGACACTTTTTCAAATTAAGAGATTGCCAGAGGGGCCCGTCTCTGAAATCTTCCACCCCCCATGCCTAAAGCCATCGCCCGCAGCAAAACCAAGAAGTCCGTGGCCAAGCGTTTCAAGCTGACCGCCACGGGCAAGGTCGTTCGGTCGAAGGCCGGCCGGCGTCACCTTCTCCAGTCCAAGAGCTCCAAGCGCAAGCGCAAGCTCGGGAAGCAGGTCGTTGTCGATGACACCGACGTTGCACGCGTGAAGGCGAACCTGCCTTTCGGCCTCCGATAGAGCATAGACGATCCGAGGATCTGGCCGGAATTATTCCGGTCTGCCCGGGCGGGTGAGATCCC
>RFPR01000110.1 GCA_009928265.1 Pseudomonadota bacterium
GGGGGCTGGCGGTGGCCACCGAGCCCGGCCCCGGCGGCGGTCCACCCCGGCGGCGGCCAGGTAAGCCAGAAGGGGGGATCCCAGTCCGCCGGTGCCGATGGCGAGCACCCGGGCGGCCAGAGCTTGAAACGCCCGGCGGATGCGGTGCTCGCGGGACAGCGCCAGTGCCAGCCCGGAGGCCAGCAGCGCGCAGAGAATGGTCAGGGACACGGATTGGGGATCTCCTGGGAAGTGAGAAAGTGAGAATCGGACCCGGCTCGCGGCCGTCAGTTCCGGCATGCCAGTTCGGCGAGTCCAAACAACTCGAGTGCTCCATCCACAGCCTCGTCGTCTTTTTTGGAGAAGGGGCGAAGGAGGCTGACATGATGATAGCGGCCCATTTCGACGAGTCCTCGCACCGTCACGGGAAAATCCCAGTCCACCGACTCGCGCTGGGGAAGATAGGCGATGAGTGGGGCTGCCTTGCGAAGTTCGCGGTGTCCTATCAGGATGCGGCCGGTCTCGGGCTGAAGCAGTCCCGCGATGCTTTTGAGCAGGGTCGACTTTCCGGCACCGTTGGGCCCGAAGATCCCGGTGCAATGACCGCGACCCAGTGCAAAGGAGAGATGGTGGATCGCCGGAACGCGGTGGTAGCTGACCGTGAGGTCCTCCACGACAAGCAGGGGATCGGGATGAGATTCCACTCTCATGGCAGACTCAGGACATCTTCCAGCATTCTCCCCGACCAGTAGTCCCGCACGACCGGGTCGTTGGTTCCGGAGGGAAGGAATTCCGCATGAAGAGCGTGGGGACGATCATCGGCCCACTCCGCGCGCACAATGAGATCGCTGCCCGGAGGAAGGGAAAGTTCCTTGGATACTTCGCCCCGGTCATTCTTCTCCTTGGCTTCGAAGAGGATTTTTCCTGAAGAAGTCACTTCGAGGCGGAGCGGTGCGGGAGCGGTCTTGATGCGGAGAGTGCCGGTTAGCAGGAGGTTCTGAACGGAAGTAGTGGCCGGGGATAAAGAGGGGAACGATACGGAGTGCTTGCCGCGAGAGATCACCCGCGACACAGGATAGGCGACCGCCGCGAGTAACAGCAGGACCAGAATGGTTCGCAGGGCTGGATTTCCCTTCATGATGCACAGAGTTTAGTTCCCCCCGAGATGGAGGGAAAGAGGAGTTATGAAGAGCAGGGGCCGAAAGCTTTAGCCCGCCAAGATCGTGATCACCGAGAAGATGATCAGGATTAATCCAGCAACCCGGGAGGCGAGTTCGAGTCTCCTTGCTTGGGAGGAAAGTCCCGCCGCGACACCGCCTGCATGAAGAAGCGATGTGGCCACGGCCATTCCTGCCAGGAAAAGAAGCGGCACCGATCCTGTAGGCATTTCGGACCCATGGGCGAATCCATGGCAGGCTCCGCAGATAGCTGCCACGCACAGTGCGAGGCGGAGGGAGGGCTTCCAGGCCATCCCGAGGGCGGCTCCAAAGAGAAGGAGGGAAGCGGTGATCCCGTGTTCGATGATCGGCTGGGGAGTGGATCCGATGCCGGCAATTCCCCCAAGAATCATCGGAAGGACAAAGGCGCAGGGAAGCATCCAGAGGGCACGGCCTCCAAGGCTGGCCGCCCAGAGACCGACCGCCACCATGACGAGCAGGTGATCAAGGCCGGTGAGGGGATGGAGGAAGCCGGCTTGGGCAGCACTCGAGGCGTTCATCGCATGATAGGTCTGCGGATGGGCCATTGCGGGAAGAGCCGACGCAAGGAGAACAAGGAACGGGAGGTAACGTTTCATCCGGTCTGTTTAACAGCCGCTTCAGTCGCCGGACGAGCGGAAAATCAGTACGTCGCCCACAGGAGAACTTTTCCTTGAAAAACACCGCCGGACGTCATCCGCCGTTCTTTCTGTGGATCGTGGCTACCTGCTTCCCATTTGATCCAAGACAACATGGATCGGCTTGCTGGAAAGCTTCAGCATACCTTGCAGGGGGGAAGAAAGTTCGCTGATCAGGAACACGGCGATCGCGATACAGAGTGATGTGCAAAACAGCACAACCGTCACGGTCCAATTTCGGGGCGCATACAGGGCATAAACGAGCGTGATAAACGCAATGAAAAGGACGGGGATTACAAGTAGGATCCAGGAGATTCCTCCCCCGTAGACCACCTCCTGAAGGAGCCAGCGTTTCTGGATCATATCGTCGAGAATACGAAGCGAGTCTGTCTGGAGTTGCTGCTGGTTGGGGTTGGAGGGCTTCAGCAGAGAGACAGAGCTGTAGACGTTTTCAAGCTGCATCTTGGCCGAGGAGCGATCGTTGAGGGTTGGGTGACTGTCTGCTCCCAGTTCCTCTGGCCAAACAATGAGGCGAGCCCGTTCCAGCGACCCACGGAGCATTCCCCGAATAGGTTCTGCATCTGTCCCGTAGTTGGCCAGTAACCTGTCGGCGTGGGCGAAGCTGGCGCAGGTTTCATTAATCAGGCTTCCTGCTTGGTCATAAGACCCCTTGGTGGATGAAACTAGAAGACCAAGAATCAAGGCAGCCAGCGTTGCGATAAGGCCCGCACCGAGGTGAACTGCTCCCTTCGACTCTTCCGAAAGATGCTGAGGAGGAAGTATCCGCTGGAGGAGGAACCCGATGGAGGCGGCTCCGAAGATCAGCAGGAAGGTTAAGAAGGCAATCTGACAGGAACTCATGGGTGATGAATGAATACCGGACAATCAGAGCTGACCGCTCGCGTACGTCAGGCTGGCGAGGCTGGCGGCGATGGCGTTGTCCGACTGGGCCTGTGTTGCCATGGCCTGGGCAAGAGCGGTGCGTGCCGTCAGCACATCCTGGATGGAAGTGCGCCCGAGGTTGAAACTTGCCAGCAGGGACTCGTAGGCGGCCTGGCTGGCCTGGAGCAGGGCATCCGCGGACTGTTTTCGGTCCAGTGCAGCCCTTGCCGTGGTGTAGGAGCGCCAGACATCGGCTAGTGCCTGATCCCGTGCCCGAATCACGGCTTCGTTAGCTTCTCTCCATGACGAGGCCGCCTCCTTGACCTTGTTCCGGTTCAGGCCGCCATCAAAAAATGGCCACGAGACATTCACAAACCCCGCATAGTTCTGAAAGCTGAGGCCGATGTTGTGAATGGCGGCACCGTTGATGCTGGTATTGAAATCCTGGTAACTTTGCACCCCTTTGAGGGAGAACTGGGGTAGGGTGCTTGCCTTGGTCGCACGGAGGGATTGCTCCGCGGCCTGAGCCTGCGCGACTTTGGCCAGCAGATCCGGTTTTTGCTTAAGCGTGGATTGCACGAATTGGTCAAGCGGAGCCACCAATCGGCCATTGAGCTTCGAAAAGTCATAGGGCGCCACATTGAGACCGCATTGCGGTTCGGCACCGATCACCTCGATCAGATTGAGTCGTGCCACCTCCCAGTTGGCGCGGGCGTTGACGAGGTCGTAGTCTGCCTGGGCTTTGGCCTGCTTGGCCTGCAGAAGGACTGGCTCCGTGAGGAGGCCTTGGTCGTACTTTGCTTGGGTGGAGGCAAGAACGTCGATCGCTGACTTGGCAGAGATCTCCGCAGCGGTGATGAGGCGTCGGTCGGTTTCCAGTGTGTAGTAGGACTGCGTTACTTGGAAGGTGACCTGTTGGTTGGCCGCATTGAAAGAGAACTTGGCTGCATCCTGCTTTTGCTTGGCGGCTTTCACGCTGGCAATCCTCTGGCCGAAATCAAAGAGGGTGTAGCGGAGGTTCACACCGGCGCTGAGGCTGGAATAGGCCCCGCTGGCTTGGTCATCAAAGTTGACCGGGACAACGATGCCTGACTGGCTCGTTGCACCGGTCAGGGTCTGGTTCCAGTATCCGCCGCCATAGCTACTCTCCAAGGTGAGGGTGGGGTAAAACTGTGCCTCCGACATTCCAGTGGAGGCTGCAGCCTGAACGGCAGTCTCCCAGACCATTTTGGTGCTCGGGTTGTGCCGTTGGGCAAGATTGACCAACTCGGGCAGCGTATAGCTCTTATTGGGGTCAACGAAGCTGTGGTCATGAAGCTTTGCCATGAGCTCCAACTGGCGTGCCATTTCCCCGGTAGAGGGAATCGGAGAGGGTTTCTCCGGGGGCATCGATTCTGAATCCTTCGGAGTGTTTGCTGCGGTCGGGAACGCTGATGAAATCATGAAGGCCATGACCGAGGAGGCTAGGAAAAATCGTGTGGGCCTGTTCATGAATCGGCTAGCTAAAAACGATCATGAATCCCTGTCGAGGATGCTTTGCCCTTGCCTGGTATTTCAAGCCCTCCCTAACGTGCGGTTGGATGAATCGTTTTTTTCTCCTCGGCACTTCCCTGAGTCTGACTCTCCTGCTCTCGGGATGTTCCTGTATTCAGGAAATCGGCGGCGCCTATTTCCCCGCGTGGCTCCTTTCCATTCTTATAGGTTGGCTTCTGACTGGGGTTATTCGCTTCATTCTTATCAGAGTGGGTCTCGATGGATGGATCCGCCCGCGTTCGATCGGTTATCCCTCGCTGGTCGTTTTCCTGACGCTCCTGATTTATCTGATCTTTTTCACCCACTGAACGCCATGACTACTGAAGAGCAAAAAAATCCGACCGGCCTAGCTGAAAACATGGCGGACCGTCATTCGAGCAAAGCCATCCTGGGGGCGGTGATCGGTTGGGGCTTTGTGATCTTGGCAATCATTGCCGCTGTAATCACCTATGCTTGGAATTCTCGTAATCCCCGCTGCAACAACGGCGTGCTGATGGCCGACATGATTGGGATCGCCCCCCGGGTTTCAGGTCCGATCAATGATCTTCCGATTAAGGACAACCAGATGGTTCACAAGGGTGATCTTCTTTACCAAATCAAAACAGCCCCCTACGAAATCGCCGTTCAGTCGGCGAACGCCAATCTAGCCATGGCCGAGGGAGCCTTGACGAATGCGGGATTCCAAATCGCCGCCCAGCAGGCACAGGTTAAGTCCGCGGAGGCCTCGCAGGATCAGGCTCAGGCAAAGCTGGCGACTGCTAAGGATAACTACGAACGGATCGCCCCGCTGCTGGCCAAACATTATGCCAGTGCTCAGGACGTGAGCGACGCAAAGAACTCCATGCAGGCCGCACTCGCCGGAGTCGCCTCCGCACAAGCCCAAGTGCTCTCCGCTCAATCCTCCGTGCTCAGTATCTCCGAAGCCCAGGCCAAGCGTGATGCTGCTGCCGCCAGTCTCGCCCAAGCCGAACTGAACCTGAAGTATTGCACCGTCAAGGCACCCTTCGACGCACTGATCTCTCAGATGTCCATTTCTCGAGGTGCCTACGCAGCGCAGGGGCAGCAGGTCTTCACGCTGATCGACACCCATTCCTGGTGGGTCTGCGAGCCCTTCCGTGAAGGACAGTTGAATAACATGAAGGTAGGTGATCCCGTGACCGTGGAGTTGAAAACCGCTGCCGGTAAATATTTCAAGGGTACGGTGGAGAGTATCGGCTGGGGTGCCACCCCGCAGGCGCTGCAAAACAGCATTCTGCCTGTCATCCCTCAGGCTCTCGATTGGGTTCAGTTGGAACAGCGTTTTCCGGTGAGGATCAAACTTGCCGATGACGTTCCGGCGGAAATCCTACGCGTCGGCACCACGGCGGCCGCGACAGTTCACACTGGTCGTTGATCCATGGGATCATCCTCCGGAAACCTCGGCCGCATGGGATCGGGCGGGGTTGATATCCCGAAGTTCCTCCGGCAAGTCCTGGAGGAGCTGAGGCCTTTACCGGACCGTGCCGGCGGGACAATGCGAATTGTGCTGGCCTGTCTGTTGGTCTGGATCGTTGTCCTGACGTTCCGCAATCCCATGGCGGATCTTGGCGTTTTCATGGTCTTCATCTTTCTCCAGAGGAATAAATTGATGACCCGTTTTGTCGCCTTACTGGTGATCGTTGCCCTGATCATTTCCTCCCTCTGGATTTTCGGGATCGCCTATCTCTCGTGGAACATCAACTGGCTCAGGATCCTCCTCTGGGGGGGCATGTTCTGGATCAACTATTATCTCATGAGCCGTCTTCCGAAGGTGAATGTCATCTTCATGCTGCCGATAAGCTTCGCATCGATCTTCTGCTTCAGCTTGGATCAGGATCCCAACCCCAATTATCTCATCAGCCAACTGGGATGGGTCTGGTGTGCCGTCGGGCTAACCATGATCGCATCGTTCCTCGTCGAGTATTTTTTCGGAGCCCCCAGCGCTCTGGAATTACTCAGGGCGGAAGTCCGAAGGGGCCTGGACCGCATCGAGATCCATTGCCTGAAAAGAGCCGCGGGACAACTCTCCCCGCTCGAACTCGGTGTGAACACGGGTGTTGCCTTGGATCAGGTCAAAATGATCCAGAAGTTTGGAGGCCTGACTCCGTTGCAGAGGGAAAATTGCACACGGATCGTTTCGGCACTCGGTGAGATCGATCGGGTTGCTTTCGTGGGGGATCTCTCCGTTCCTCCCAGTACCTCCGATCGGGCTGATTGGCATTTAGTTGCATCGCATCTTGCACACCTCAGAAAGCGTCTCCTCGGTAATAGTCCCCATGAAGAGGAATCTCTGGAGGTGCCCTGCATCAGCAATCCGGAGCTTGCCGATGCGATGAGGGAATTAATCGATGCCGAGGCCTGCCTCGATCCTTCGGGTGAGGGGAGAGGAGCGGCTTTAAGAAAAGCTCCTGAGGAACACGCCGTGGTACCAAAGAAAGATTTCACCGATGCCGAATTCGCCACGAGGGCAACAGCAGCCACGATGGCCTGTTATATGTTTGCCAGCATGACCGACTGGAGCGGCATCCATACCTGCATGATCACCTGCGCAGTCTCGGCCATGAATAATGTCGACTCCCAGGTCTTTAAGCAGCGGCTTCGCATCATCGGGGCTTCGATCGGAGGGTTGATGGGATTTCTGGCGATGTTCCTGATTCCCCATATGGATAATCTGACCGGAGTCCTGCTCATTATGGCTTTCGGAACCGGGATCAGCGCCTGGGTCTGCATGGGGCGGGTGAAGTATTCCTATATCGGCGTCCAGATGGGTCTGGCCTTTGTGATGCTTGTGGCGCAGGACCCG
>RFPR01000012.1 GCA_009928265.1 Pseudomonadota bacterium
GGCCGCCTTTGAGAAAGCAGGTTGCTTTCGCAATGATTCGGGGGAGCCAGGGAATCCCATCCAGTTCCTCTGTCTTGGCAGGAAGTTCGGAAGCCTCGGTCACAGTTGTGGCAGTGGCCCCCTTCTGGTGGACGAGAAAGTAGTCGCGGCGTGCGGCGGCGATTTGTAAGGCGGTGTTCCAATCCGGTTCCCCGGTCCCGGTGACATCCTCGGCCCAGTCATAGAGATTGATTGGCCGCAGGCCGATAGAGGCCAGCCAAGTGGTCTCCTCCTGCGTGAAGTAGGAAGAGAGATCACGGTTACCTCCCCGGTAGAGATCGATGGTCTTGTCGTAGATGGCTCGAAGTCGTGCCGTCCAGTTGTAGGAAGTCATCTCCGCTATCAGGACTCTAGCGTCGCACCGATTTTCACGGTGACCTGCCAGTGAGCGATCTTCCCATCTTCCAGATGGGCACGGGTTTCGACGACCTCAAGCCAGCGGAGGTTTTTCTCAGTCAGGGAGGCCTTTGAGACTGCATTCTTAACGGCCTCGTCGCTGCTGATCGGAGAGGATCCGACGAGTTCGATCTTTTTGTAGGTGTGCTCGCTCATATCTTTATTTTCATCCAGTTCCCTGCGTCTGTCCATGGACAACCGGCAATTGATTCACAGGGATAAAGGTGATGAAGGAAATAGGCGGATATCAATCGAGAAAGGTTTTGGATCCCCTGAAAACTTTATCCCTTTGATCCCCTTTATCCCTGTGAACTACAAAGGATCCTATGGATCAGCGTATACCTTTCGTCGCTTCCGGCTTGGCCACGATCCGGACGATCAGTTCCGTCAGGATTGTCTGCTCGGAGCCGTGGCCGCTCAGGAGTTTGCGGTTTGCATCGCGGCAGGCCAGGAAGGCCTTCTCCAGATGTTCCAGTCCGAAACGTGCCGCGTTAGCGGCGGCGAGGCCGATCCCGTAGGTATTGAGCTGTCCGTCCTTCTTGCGGGGAAGATGGGCCGTGTCCTCGGCACGGAGCTTGCGGAGTTCCGAGGCGAAGAACTGCGGCTGGGCCGGTGCCTTGAGCTTGTAGCGTTCCATCAGATCCTTCGCGACAAGCAGGTTGCGGACGGTGGGAACGATCGCAGCGAGTAGGATGCCGACGGCGTTCTCTCCCTGGCGCAGGAGTTGGGAAAGGGTGTCGAGGCAGAGGGGGAGGTTGCGTCGGTTGATCGCGTCGCTCAGGTCGAAGATGCCTCCCGCACGGGTGACCGGGACGAGATCGCGTACAAGTTGCTCGGTTACCATGGCACCCTCACCGGCAGCAGTGGCTAGTTTCTGGATTTCGCCCTGTAGTTGCCCGCTGTTTGCACCGATCCGTCCAGCCAAGACTTCGGCGGCGCGACGATCGATCTTTACGCCACGCTCACGGCAGCGATCGGCTACCCAGTCAATCAGGTCATCCTCGGAGTGGCCGCCGAATCCTCCGATCTCGATCTTGTCCTTGACCGTGGTCTCGGCCGCCTCGCAGAGCGACTTGTAGAATCCGCGGCGCTTGTCCGGTTCGGGGGCGCTGATCAGCAGAGTGATTCCGTCCGGAAGGCCTTCGCGCAGGGCTCCGAGGAATTTTTCAAGGGCTTCCTGCACTGTTTCGGATCGCCCCTGCACCGAGTCCTTCAGAAAGGTGACTCCTTTCATCCAGACCAGCTTGCCGCCGAAGAAGGGTAGGGTACGGATCGCCCCGATCGTCTGATTAATCATCTCGACAGCGCAGTCGACCGTGTCGGCCGGAAGTTCGATCGTCTCCATGCCGAACTCCCCGGCATCGGGCGGGGCGAGTTTTGCCGCCAAATCCTTGGCCGCCATGCGGACCTCCGCTTCGTCACTTCCCGTTACGAAATGAAGACGGGGTATCTTCTCGGTGGCTGGGGCTTTGCGGGTGGCCATTGGGAAAAGGCTAAAGGCTGAAAGAGGAAGGCTGAAGGGAGAAATTCAGCGTTTCTTCCACCCTTTTTTTCCCTTTTGGGTTTTTTCTTTCGATCGACTTCCCATGCCGGCGGTGACTGCTCCGCCGCCCTTGAGTTCCATGATTTGATCTCGGAGGAGGGCGGCCCGTTCGTATTCCAGTTTCCGGGAGGCATCTTTCATCTCGGTCTCGAGTTCCTTGATGAGGGCAGCGACGTCGACGGGGCCTTCCTGGACCCGGGCACTCTCTTCCTGGTCACCCGAGATGAGGACGCGGAGGCTCTCTTGCACGGGTCGACTGACGCTGCGCGGAGTGATGCCGTGCTTGCGGTTATGCTCCATCTGGCGTCTGCGGCGGTGACGTCAAGGAGGTCACGAATGCTTCCGGTGATCTTGTCGGCAAAGAGGACGACTTCACCGTGGAGGTGTCGGGCGGCGCGGCCGGCCGTTTGGATCAAAGAGGTGCGGCTACGCAAAAAGCCCTCCTTATCGGCATCGAGTACGCAGACGAGGCTCACCTCGGGGAGGTCGAGTCCCTCCCGGAGGAGGTTGATGCCGACCAATATGTCGCATTCCCCGGCACGAAGGGATCGAAGGATTTCGACCCGCTCGATCGTGTCGACGTCGCTGTGGATATACCGGACCTTCAGGCCGATCTCTCGGAGGTAGTCAGTGAGATCCTCGGCGGTCCGTTTGGTGAGGGTTGTGATGAGAACACGTTCGTTGCGCTCCACGCGCTGGCGACAGAGTTCAATGGTCTCGTCGACCTGTCCCTTAAGTGGTCGGATGACAATCCGAGGGTCGAGGAGGCCGGTAGGCCTAATGATCTGCTCGACGATGAGCGGAACGCCGTGAGCAGTAATGTCGAGCGCCTCGGTGGCGGCATTGGGTTTAACCATTCTGGGATCGATCGGGGAGGGGAGGCGATCATCAGGGAGATGGAATCCGGTGTTTCCGGAGTAGCTATTGAGAATCTCAAGGTCGGCGGGCGTTGCACTGATGTAGAGCCCCTGCTTGGTCATCCCGGTAAATTCGGAAAAGTTTAAGGGCCGGTTGTCCAGGGCGCTCGGGAGGCGGAATCCATACTCGACAAGGGTCATCTTCCTCGCACGGTCGCCGGCATACATCCCGCCCACCTGCGGGAGTGTTGCATGGGACTCGTCCACGATGAGGAGGGTATCCTCGGGTAGGAAGTCCATGAGGGTATAGGGTCGTGATCCCGCCTTACGTCCCGTGAGGTGGCGGGAGTAGTTTTCGATCCCGTTGCAGTAGCCCATCTCCTGCATCATCTCGAGGTCGTATTCGGTGCGCATCTTGATCCTCTGTGCCTCGATGTATTTGCCATTCGCTTCGAACCAGGAGACGCGCTCAACCATCTCATCCCGAATGTTTCGCATGGCGACCTGCATCTTTTCCTTGGGCGTCACGAATTGCTTCGCGGGGAAGAGGGTCAGATGGGTGAGTTCGCCCCGGGTATGGCCGGTGAGGGGATCGAAGAGGGTGATCCGGTCGATCTCATCGCCAAAGAATTCGAGGCGCACCGCCTCCTCGTCGTTCTGGGCGGGGAAGATTTCCACAACGTCACCCCGGACGCGGAATTTTCCCCGGCCGAATTCGATTTCGTTCCGCTCGTAGAGCATTGTGACGATGGTGCGAAGGACCTCTTCACGGGTGATCCGCTGACCGCGCTTTACGCTCAGCACCATCTGAAGGAAGTCTTCGGGAGATGCCAGGCCGTAGATGCAGGAGACGCTGGAGATCACGATCACGTCGCGCCGGGTGAGCAGCGAGCTGGTGGTGGAGAGGCGTAGACGCTCGATCTCCTCGTTGATGGAGCTGTCCTTCTCGATGTAGGTGTCTGAGCGCGGGATGTAGGCCTCGGGCTGGTAGTAGTCGAAGTAGCTGACGAAATACTCGACGGCGTTGTCCGGGAAGAACTGGCGGAACTCCGAGTAGAGCTGGGCTGCCAGCGTCTTGTTATGCGACATGATCAGCACCGGCCGGTCGAGGTTCCGGATAATGTTCGCCGCGGTGAAGGTCTTTCCCGAACCAGTCACGCCGAGGAGGGTCTGGTGACGGTTTCCCGCGAGGATCGAGCGGGTCAGCTTGTCGATCGCCTGTGCCTGATCCCCCTGCGGAGTGTAGTCGGAGCGAAGCTGGAAAGACATGGAGGTGATGGCCGAGTGTAACGGGTAAACCTTCAGTCTCTCTCCAAAGTCGGGTGGTGGCAACAAGCAGGGCAGGGAATGGGCTGTAAATCGGGAATACAGGACTCCCTTTCGTGCGATTCGTGATGTTCGTGGTTTCTTCCCCCGCTGTGTTTCGGTAAATTGCTCTGATGAACAGGCGTCTCCTTGATCCCGCTCTTCTTCCAATCCTCGACAAGGTCGAGGCGGGGGAACGTCTGATCGGGGAGGAAGGTCTGGCCCTTTATGCATCCCGGGACCTGAACGGGATCGGTTTCCTTGCCAACATCGTCCGGGAACGGAAGAACGGGAATGTGGCGACCTATGTTTTCAACCGCTACATCAATTACTCCAATCTTTGCATCCTGAACTGTCAGTTCTGCGCCTTCAGCGCCAAGAAGCGAGATCCCCATGCCTTTGAAATGGCGATTCCCGAGATCGCCGCCAAGACCAAGGAGGCATGGGAAGGAGGGGCCACCGAGATCCACATGGTGGGAGGTCTTCATCCAACCCTCCCGTCCCAATGGTATCTCGACCTGCTCGGCGCGATGCGAGCGGCTGCGCCTGGAATTCATCTGAAGGCCTTTACGGCCATCGAGATCCGTCATCTTTCAGAGCGGATTTTTAAGAAACCGCTTCAGGAAACCCTGGAAATCCTCCGTGATGCGGGGCTGAATGCCCTAACTGGGGGAGGGGCTGAGATCTTTGACCAGCAGGTGAGGGACACGATCTGCCGAGGCAAGGAAACGGGCGAGGAATGGCTTGAGGTGCACCGCACTTGGCACAGGATGGGTCAGCGCAGCACGGCCACCATGCTTTACGGCCATGTTGAGACCCCTGCCCATCGCATTGATCACCTGATGAAGCTTCGCGGACTGCAGGATGAGACCAAGGGTTTCACCGCCTTCATCCCCTTTGCCTTTGTTCCCGAGACCACGGAACTGGCCCATATCCGCCCAGCCGCCTCTACGGATGAACTGAAGAATCTGGCCATCTCCCGCTTGATGCTCGACAACTTCGACCACATCACCGGCTACTGGATCAGCCTTGGTCTTCCCTTGGCCTCGATTGCCCTGAATTACGGGGTCGATGACCTCCATGGGACCATCCAGGAGGAGAAGATTTTCCACATGGCTGGGGCAAAGACACCCCAGCAGCAGACGGTCGCCGCCATGGAGAAGGCGATTCGTGAGGCTGGTAGGGAACCGATGCAGAGGGACACCTTCTACAGAAGGATTGAGTCAACCGTTCCCAAGAAGGCCGATCCTGAAGTGGTCACTGCGTGATGATTCCGGCACCGAGGATAGGCTGCGTTCCTTACCTCAACGCCCGTCCCTTGCTGGAAGGCATCGGATATCCGGTGACAGAGATAGTTCCTGCGCGTCTCGGAGACCTCTTCTTGGAAGGAACGTTAGATGCTGCTCTGCTCTCCTCGGTGGATGTACTAACAATGTCCGATCCTGCAGTGGTGGACGGCATTTCGATCAGCTGCCGGGGGCCTGTTCAGAGCGTCCTGCTGGCTTACACCGGTGAGCTCTCAGACATCCGCTCGGTCGAGCTTGATCCTTCCTCCCATACATCAAATCTATTGGCTCAGATTGTCTTGGGAGAGTTCCATGGGCTTGAATTAGAATATGTCCAATTAACAGAAAGGATAAAAATCAATTCTCCGGCTGTGATTATTGGGGATCCAGCGTTATCTGCTTCAAAACGGCCATCTCATTCTGGGCTCAAGTTTCTTGATCTAGGTAGTGAGTGGGTGCGTTATACAAGTCTTCCATTTGTCTTTGCCCTGTGGGTACTTAGAAATGATTATCCGAATAAATCAGAGTTAGCTTCACTTCTCCGAAGTGCCAAGCAGGCGGGACTCGGCGTGATTGATCGGATTGCAAAGGCAACCGCTGATCCGGAGTTCACCAAATCCTATCTCGGGGGGGCAATACGCTATGACCTAGGTACCGAGGAAAAGCGGGGATTGGAGTGTTTTAGGGATTTTGCAAAAAAAATAAATAGCGATATGAATTATGAAAATAAAATCACTTATTTCTAAGTATCCGGAATGCCTTGCCTCTCCATGTCTTGACACTAGGATCCCAGTCATGATGAAGCTCATGCCAATCCTGTCACTGTTCCTTCTAGCCGGGTGTGCCGCGCCTCCTCCGGTCAGGATCGCCAGTTCCATTCTCGGACGGACTGTTCTGAAGAAGGAACGAGAGGAGTATCAGGCAGCTCATCCCAAGACTTCACCAACTCCTGTCCCGAATCCTGTCTCCGCCCCCCAAGGATAAAACAAGTCATCTTTCCGAGTGATGTACCGAGCAGCCACCCACCTCAGCGGACATTTGTTTTTAGCGCCGTTGATGCTTGCCGTGATTGCTCTCATGGCCCCCCGGGGTACACTCTCTGCCCAGACTCAGTCACCCCAACAGGTCCTCGCTGCGATGGAGAAGTGTCGTGACCAGGTGATCGGCGGACTTTCCTTCTCTGAAAAGATGAAAATGAAGGCTGCGATGAGCGCCATTGAGAACAAGCCCGAGTTTGTGGCGGCCAATAATGCGGTAAAAAATGCTCCTACCTTGGAAGCGCAAATCGAGGCTAGGAAGGCTCTCTCTAAGGTAAAACTTGATCTGATCGCCCAGCAGGATCCCTCCCTGAAGCCTATTGTGGATAAAATCCGTGCGGCCCAGGCTATGGTGCTTAATTGAACTGGAAGTCATGTGCCGCCAATCGTTTTTATACAACGAGGCCGGCCTAAATTTGGGTGTCGTCCTTGCAGCCCTCATGGCTCTGTGTTCGGCACAGGCCCAGCCAACGGCGGTGATCCGTGTTCCGGTTGTGATTTCCGGGGGGCATGAGACCGATCCGCGTGATCACGGGAGGCCTGTTGTCCTCGTGGCAGGCGGGTTGGGGGTGGCTCCGGAAGTTTTCCGCGAAGCATTCAGTAGAGTTCAACCGGTAGCTCCGGGAAATTATCCCGATCAAGTGCGCGCCCAGCAGAACAAGTCCCTCTTGTTGTCTGCTCTGGGCAAGTACGGAATCACCAACGAGAAACTAGACTTAGTCTCTGATTATTACCGTTATCAACCGGGAACAACTCATCTCTGGCCTGCCACAGCGGCGGTAATCACGGCGCTTGTGGAAAACGGCAAGGTAACATCCTTTGAAATAACCGATGGAGGATCGGGCTATTCCTCCCAGCCATTGATTTCAGTGCCAGGGGCAAAGGTTGGGCCGGTGACGGCGCATCTCTACTACGGTCAGGATCTTAAAAAGAACGGCTCGATTGGATCGGTGACTCTTTCCAGATAAAGGTTTTCCTGCTCTTTACGAGTGCGCTAGTCAATTGAGGGGTATCTCTGTTAATCCCTTATTTGTGAAAATAAATCCGATCCGCTTTGCCGCCACTGCGGGAACTCTAGCTCTTGGCATTGCCCTTCTTTCGTCCTGTAAAAAGGAAGCCGCTGCACCAGCCGCGCATCCCCCTGTTCCCGTAACCATTGGCATGGTGATCCAAAAGGATATGCCCAATCATAAAGAGTGGATTGGAAATCTTCAGGGAACGGTCACTTCGCTCGTCAAGCCGAACGTCTCCGGCAACATCATCCAGCGTTACTACACGGAAGGTAGTGTGGTGAAGCAGGGTGAACCCCTGTTCCAGATCGACCCTGCACCGTTCCAGGCGGATCTCGACAAGGCCAAAGCCGACCTCGCAACGGCCATCGCCCAAGAGACCAAGGTGCAGCAGGATTTCGTCCGCGCACAGAACCTGCTCGCAGGCAAGGTGATCAGCGTTCAGGAGTTCCAGAACCAGCAGCAGAACTATCAGGCAATGGTCGCCCAAGTGGCAGCCAAGCAGGCCGCCGTCCAATCGTCGCAGGTAAATCTCGACTTTACCAAGATCGTGGCCCCGATCGACGGCATGGCCGGCCTTGCCAACTACGAGGTGGGCACCTATGTCAGTCCGACCTCAGCGCAGCCCCTCACGACCATCGTGGCGATCGACCCGATCAAAGTTGTCTTCCAGGTGGGGCAGGACGACTACCTAAGCCTGATTGCTGGAAGTCTCAAGGATCCCTCCAACGCCGAAAAACAGAAACAGGAGGATCGCTCGGCCGGCATGCAGATGATCCTTTCCGACGGCACGGTTTACCCCCAGAAGGGCACCTTCCGTGCGGCCAACAACCAGATCAGCACGCAGACCGGATCGATCACCGTGGAGGGGAACTTCCCGAACCCCGGCATGCTGCTCAAGCCAGGGCTCTTTGCCAGGGTCCAGGCGACCGTCGGCGTCCAAAACAACGCCCTTGTGGTGCCGCTCGACGCTGTCATCACGATCCAGAACCTTCATCAACTCGCCGTGGTCGGACCCGACAACAAGGTGTCGATCCGCAACGTGAATGTCAGTTTTATGACACGCCAGGAGGCGGTCATCACCTCTGGTGTTTCGGCGGACGAGAAAATCGTCGTCCAGGGAATTCAGAAGGTGACCGACGGCTGTTCTGTGATGCCCTTGCCAGCCGCGCCTCCCTCTTCTGCAATGCCTGGCCCTACGATCCAGGAACAAATGACTTCGAAAAATATCCCTTCCGCCGCTGGCCGGAATCCTCAGTCCTCCGCTGGCGGCGCGGCTAAGCAGTAAACCGCCTCCACGGCATCTAGTACCAGCCCGTCATGGCAAAATTTTTCATCAACCGGCCCATCGTGGCCATGGTCATCGCGATCATCACGGTGATCCTCGGCGTGGTCTGCCTGCTGGGACTGCCCGTCTCCCAGTTCCCGAATATCGTCCCGCCACAGATTCAGGTTGCGGCCACCTATCCCGGTGCCGACGCAGTCACCGTGAAGCAGGCCGTGGCGACACCGATCGAGCAGCAGGTCAACGGTGTCGATAACATGCAGTACATGTACTCCCTGAACTCCAGTTCCGGGCAGTCGCAGCTTAATGTCATCTTTGCCAACAATACGGTTCCAACGACCGACCAGATTCTTACCCAGATCCGCCAGGCTCAGGCGCAGTCCCAGCTCCCCCAGCAGGTGGTCAAGCAGGGCATCAATGTCATCAAGACTTCGCCCTCGCCGCTGATCTGTTTCGCCCTTTACACCGACGACGACCGCTATGACTCGGTGTTTCTCGCCAATTACGCCTACGTCAACATCGTCAATCCGCTTACCCGTCTGACCGGCATCGCGAGTGTCACGGTCTTTGGCGCAGGAACCTACGCAATGCGCCTGTGGCTTGATCCTGCGAAGCTCGCCAACTTCAATATCACGACCCAGGAGGTCTACGACGCGGTCAACCAGCAGAACACCGTCAATCCCTCCGGTCAGACCGGCGCCGAGCCGGTCCCTCCCGGCCAGCAGATGACCTTCACGGTCCGCGCCCCGGGTCGTCTGGTCACCGAGGAACAGTTTGCCAATATCGTTATCCGCGCCGATCAGAACGGCTCCATTGTTAAGGTCAAGGACGTGGCCCGCGTGGAGCTTGGCGCCCAGACCTACAACATCGCCGGACGGTTCAATGGCCATCCCGCCACCATTGTTGCGGTCTATCAACTCCCCGGTAGCAATGCACTCCAGGTGGCGGATATGGCCCGCAAGCTCATGAACTCCTATGTCCCGACCTTCCCTGCGGGACTGAAGATGAAGACGGCTCTCGACACCACGCTGGCCGTCACGGCCAGCATGGATGACATCAAGAAGACCCTCGTCGAGGCGATGATCCTCGTGCTGATCGTGGTCTTTGTCTTTCTGCAGAATTGGCGTGCGACCCTGATCCCGGCACTCGCCGTACCGGTTTCCCTAGTGGGTACCTTTGCTCTCTTCCCTCTCTTCGGGTTCTCGTTGAACACCCTCTCGCTATTCGGTCTTGTGCTGGCGATCGGTTTGGTCGTCGACGACGCCATTGTCGTGGTCGAAGCGATCGAACATCACATCGAGGAGGGGCTCTCGCCGAAGGAAGCCGCCGCAAAGGCGATGGAGCAAGTGACTGGGCCGCTGGTGGCAACGGCCCTCATCCTCTCCGCTGTCTTCATCCCGACCGTCTTCCTGCCCGGCATCACCGGCGGCCTTTATCAGCAGTTTGCCCTCACAATCTCGATTTCGGTCATTATCTCGACCTTCAACGCGCTCAGCCTGAGTCCCGCTCTCGGTGCCCTGCTCCTGCGTCCGCGCAAGGAGGTGGGGGGACCCCTTGGAGCCTTCTACCGCGCCTTTAACCGTGTCTTTGACGCCGGGCGGAACAAATACATCGGCACATGCCGCTTCCTCCTGCGGAAGACCATTGTGGCCGGACTTCTGCTCGCCGGCATGGTGGCCCTCTCCGGATTCTTTGGATCGAAACTTCCACCCTCCTTTGTTCCTGAGGAGGACAATGGCTATCTCTATGCCTTCTCCCAGCTCCCGAATGCCTCCTCTCAGCAGAGGACGGACGCGGTTTCCAAGCAGGTCGCCGAAATCGTCAGCAAGATTCCCGGCGTCGACCATGTGACCACCATCGTCGGGTTCAACCTGCTTTCCGGTGTCCAGAATACCTACAGTGCCTTCTACTTCATCACGCTCAAGCCGTGGGAAGAACGCACCAAGCCAGGTGAGGACGCCTTTGGTCTGTTGCGCACAATCAATCAGAAGATTGCTCCTGTGCCCGGCGCGATCAACTTCGCCTTCCCGCCGCCGGCGATCCCCGGCATCGGAACCTCGGGCGGCACGACTTTCATCCTTGAGGATCGTCTCGGCACGGATCCGAACTTCCTGCCCACCAATGCGGCCAAGTTCATGGCCGCGATCAAGAAGCGTCCCGAGGTCGGTTCGGTGACAACGACCTATCTCCCGTCGGTGCCGCAGATCTCGATGACCATCGATCCGGCCATGTGCATGATGCTGGGGGTCGACCTCCACGAGGCTTACTCCACGCTCCAGGCGTTCCTTGGCGGTATTCCGGTCAATTACTTCAACCGCTTCAACCTCCAGTACTATTGCTATATCCAGGCAGAGGGGGCGGCCCGCACCGATCCGAAGGGGGCTTCCCTCTTCTACGTGCGCAACAAGAACGGCGATCCGGTTCCGCTCTCGAGTCTCCTGCAGGTGAAGCAGATCACGGGTCCAGAGTTCGTGATGCGCTTCAACATGTATGACTGCGCGCAGATCAACATCAACAGCGCTCCTGGCGTCAGCACTGGCCAGGTCATGAAGGCCCTTGAGGAGACCTTCAAGGAGACGATGCCTGAAGGGATGGGTTTTGATTACTTCGGGATGTCTTTTGAGGAAAAACTCGCGGCGCAGGGGATCCCTCCTGCGGCAATCTTTGCCCTGTCCCTGCTATTCGTATTCCTCATCCTGGCGGCACAATATGAGAGTTGGTCGCTCCCGATGAGCGTCCTCTTCTGCACGCCGATCGCCGTTTTCGGCGCGGTCGCGATGCTCTTTGTCCGGAAGATGGACAATGACGTCTATGCTCAGATCGGTCTCATCATGCTCATTGGTCTGGCGGCCAAGAACGCAATCCTGATCGTGGAGTTTGCGAAGGAAGAGGTGGAAAAGGGGCTTTCCGTCATCGATGCTGCCCTCGACGCCGCCAAACTCCGTCTCCGCCCGATCCTGATGACCGCCTTCGCCTTCATCCTTGGCTGCGTTCCCTTGGCAATTGCCACCGGATCGGGTGCCGTGTCGCGCCGTGTCCTGGGTTCCACCGTGGTCGGTGGTATGCTCGCCTCCACCCTGATTGCTATCTTCATCGTCCCGGTCTGCTTCAAGTGGTTTGAAAAGGGGAAGGTGGAAGAGGGGGGCGGGGAAGTTAAAAAAGTGGAAGGTTAAAAAGTGACAAGGGTCGTGAACACCTCACGGGCTTTTGATCCTTGTCATTAAACTCTGCTAGAGGCATCACAGAGTCGTATGGATTCCTCAACATCTCCCATTCCCCAGATCCCAGTTCCTCACGTTGCCCGCGGTTGGGCCATAGCCGGCGGCCTCGCTATGATGCTACTCGGCTTTTTTGCCCTGACGTACGAGATTGTGACGACCGCAGCCGTTGCCACCTTCATAGGTTGTGTCCTGATGTTTGGATGCGCCTTTCAGTTCATTAAGGTCTTCACCATCGGCGGGTGGAAGAGTCATCTCTGGTATGCCATCGTCGCGATCGCCTACGGTGTGGCCGGTTATGTCTTCATTGCTCATCCTTTCAAGGCAGCCGTGGCCTTCACCCTCTTCCTGGGTTGGGCCATCATGATCGGTGGCATCTTCCGCTGCTTCCTGGCCTTCCGGATGCGTCATCATCGCGGGGCCGGTTGGATCCTCTTCAGTTCCGCAATTTCCATACTTCTCGGCGGCCTCATCATTTCCCAGTGGCCTGCCACCGGCTTCTACATCCTTGGTCTCTTCCTTGGAGTGGAGCTGATTTTCGCTGGTGTCGGTTGGCTGGGACTAGGGCTTGCCTCAAAGAACGCCTAATCTTTTCCATGCGGGGGGCCTTCCGTTGTCCGGAAGGCCTAACCCGTTCTCTTGACGCTCCCCCCGCTCCTTCCCTAGCGTCAGGGTTTTTCCAATGAATTCATTCCGGTTAACAAACGCCTTCGGGGGAGGTTTGTTCGTTTTCCTTCTTTCCCTTGCTCTTCTGGAGGCTGGAGCAGGTATGATCCATGCCCAATCCGAGGGGCTCGTGAAGTCCAAGCCTATCGAAAATCAGTTTTTTCCGGAAGGCTCGGCGACCGACCAGCTAGCTAACGCCGATTCCTTCGCGGATAGCGGAGACGCGGAAAAGGCGATTACTGTCTACCGCTATGTTGCCCGCACGTACCCCAAGAGCAGTGAGGCACCAAAAGCCCAGTTCCGTCTCGCCAAGCAGCTACGACAGAAAGGGGATTTCGAGGCTTCATTCAAGGAGTACCAGAATCTTCTGCAAAAGTATCCGCAGACTCCGGATTTCGAGTCCGCTGTCTCCGAGCAGATCGAGATTGCCAACGCATTCCTGAAGGGGAAAAGGGTCAAGTTCCTCGGGATCCCCATGGTTCCCTCGATGGAGCGAGCCGAGGAGATGTACATCTCAATTCTGAAGATGGCTCCCTATAGCAAGCACGCACCCATTACCCAGTTTAATCTGGCCCTCGCCATGGAGAAGCAAGGCAAGGCCCAAGAGGCGATCTCCGCCTATCAGAAACTCATCGACAAATATCCAAATAGCCCTGTCTGCGATGATGCCCAATATCAGATCGGCTATGTCTATCAGCGACTCGGAATGGATGGTAAATCCCAAGATCTCTCAGCCCTCAAGGAGTCCCAGAACAATTATCAGGATTTCCTACTCCAGTATCCAAACAGTGAAAAAGCCAAGCAGGCCGACGACAACATGAAGAAAATGACGTCTCGTGAGGCTGGAGACACGCTGCGGATCGCTCGGTTCTACGATTTCAACAAGGATTTCAAGGCGGCCTCCATCTATTACAACGACGTGATCCGTCGCTTCCCGCAGACGGCCGACTCCTCTGCTGCCAAGACCCGTCTTGATGAGCTAAAGGCCCTCTATGGTGAGGATGCCCTCCGCGTTGGTCAGGAACGTCCTGAGAACGGGGAGCGCCTTGCTGAGAAAAAGCGCTTGGAAGCTCAGGTCGAGTCAACGGCGTTGGCCAACTACAATGGCCCTCCCAAAAAAGAGATCGTTGGCGAGGATCAGACTCTTCCTCAACCAAAGATGAAGGGTGATGTAAGGGATGCACAGCCGATCCCCTTGCAGGAACCAGCTGCCCAACAGCCGCCCCAGAAGACTCCTCCAGCCCAGCAATGATTCCAATGATCTCTAGGGCCCTTCTTATCCCACTGTTTCTCTCACTTGCCGGGTGTGGTTATCACCTTGGGGAAATCAAGCCGACGCCAATGCGACGCGTCACCACGATCGCCGTGCCGACTTTCAAGAACAAGACGCTCCTTCCCCGGCTCGAGGCGCAGACAGCCGATGCCGTCGCCAAGCAGTTCCAGCAGGATGGCACCTACCGGATTGAATCTTCCGACCGTGCGGATGCCATCGTGGAGGGAACAATTGTTTCGGTGGATCGCCAGCCGATGCGTATTTTTGCCAGCAACGTCCTCCAGACGTCCGAATTTGAACTGACGCTGCGTGTCAAATACCGGGTGATCGATCGAGTGACCGGGGCTGTGCTGATGGAGGGTACGGCCGTGGGTGTGACCCCGTTCTTCAGTGAGGCCGATCTGGTCAATTCCGATCTCGTTACCAATCAGAACATGAACTATCCGATTGCCGCACAGCGCATGGCCCAAAATTTGGTCAGCAAAGTTGCGGAGGGTTGGTAGGCCGAACAGGTTGAAGGTGGAAGCATTGAAATCGGAGAGCGAGAGAGGTCTTCCGCCGCTCACTCTTCTTTGCACTCCGATCGGTAATCTCGGGGATTTGACTTTGAGGGCCGCGGATGCCCTCAGAAACTGTGACGGTGTCATTGCGGAAGACACTCGCCGCGCAGGACTGCTACTGGCTCATCTAGAGACCCGCAAGACTCTCGTCAGCTTCCATGAGCATAATGAGGAGCGGCGCCTTCCCGAACTGATCGCCCGCCTGAGAGGTGGGGAGAAGCTCGTGCTTGTCACTGATGCTGGAACCCCCTCGGTGAGTGATCCTGGATTCCGCCTGGTGAGGGCTTGCGTCGCCGAGGGGCTTGCCTACACCGTCCTGCCAGGCGCCAGTGCGGTGACAACGGCGCTGGCTGGCAGCGGCCTGCCTCCCGTACCGTTTTGCTTTGGTGGATTTCTCCCTTCTTCAGGGTCAGGAAGGCGAAATGAACTCAAAAAGGCCGCCATTCTCGGGATGACATCGGTTTACTTCGAGTCCCCACATCGGCTCTGCGATTGTCTTGCCGATCTGGCTACGATCATGCCCGGATCACTTCTCTCGGTATGCCGGGAGTTGACCAAAATCCACGAGGAATACCGCCAGGGGAGTCCGGCCAACCTCTCGGCCTATTATCAGGATAATCCACCCCGAGGGGAGATCACGTTAGTGATCGATCCCTCAGGCGGATGTTCGCGCGGGACGCGCTTAGGCAGGGATCACTCAGAGAAAACGCCCATCCCGCGGAACTTGGCGTAGCGCTCCTCCAGCAACTGCTTCAGAGGGATGGCATTAAGCGTCTCGATCGCCGAAGCAATGGTGCGCGTGAGTGTTTCAGATGTTACCACGGGATCGCGGTGTGCTCCTCCCATCGGCTCGGGAACAACGCCGTCGATCAGGCCAAGCTCCTGGAGGTTGTCCGCGGTAAGCTTTAGTGCCGCGGCGGCCTCAGGGGCGTGCTTACGGTGCTTCCAGAGGATGGCGGCGCATCCTTCTGGGGAGATGACGGAGTAGTAGGCGTTCTCCATCATCAGGACGCGGTCGGCAACGCCGATACCCAGTGCCCCGCCGCTACCGCCTTCACCGATGACCACAGCCACGATCCTGGCCTTCAGAGCCATCATTTCGCGAAGATTCACTGCGATTGCCTCGGCGATGTGACGTTCCTCAGCACCAACTCCCGGATAGGCACCCGGAGTGTCGATGATGCAAACAACGGGGAGGTCAAAGCGCTCGGCCAATCGCATGAGGCGGAGCGCCTTGCGGTAGCCTTCTGGATGGGGGCTGCCGAAGTTGCGCAGCACGTTCTCCTTCACGTCGCGCCCCTTCTGCTGGCCGATGATGACGCAGCGGTGTCCCCCGATGCGGCCGATGCCTGCGGGCATCGCCTTGTCATCGCCGAAGAGGCGGTCCCCGTGAAGTTCGACGAAGTCGGTGACGCAGGAGGAAATGTAATCGAGGAAATAAGGACGTGCTGGATGTCTGGCGATCTGGACGCGCTGCCAGGGTGTCAGGTTGCCGTAGAGGGCCTTGCGTTCCTTATCGAGGTCCTCCCGGGCTGCTTTCAGAAGTGGATCCTCGGAGGGGCGCTTCTCGGCGAGTTCGGAGACGCGGCTTTCGAGTTCGGCAAGATGGAGTTCGAAATCAAGGGGCTGGACGGTCATGGCGATTTTTGGAAAAGGGTTTGGAGGATAGGTGGCAAGGATCCCTCGGTCTCAGTGAATGATGACCGAAGCGTTGCGTGAGACGAGGGGAAAGATCTCCTGAAGATCCTCCGCAGAGAGGACGAATCCTCCGGGCATCGAGGGCAATTGGACTGCAGGAACCGCAGGTGCGGTATTGGTTCCGTTTGTCGAAGTCATTGCGGGGGAGGTGGCTGGCGGTGCCGGGGCGGGTACAATTGCGGGAGCCTGTGCAATCAGGATCGATTTTTCCGCCGTGGCGTATGCTTTGTCACCGAAGGCAATCCGCTTTGTCCCTGCGATCGCCGACTTGTCGAGTACCCTGGTAGTGATTGAAGCGGACTTTGGCGCGGCCGAAGGACAGGAGAGGAGGGGGTATTCCTTCAGGTAGGCGCCGTTGTTGAGAAGGCTCAGCGTCTTGGCCGCCCGATCGATCTCCAGGGAAATTTTCAGGCTTGGGATAAGAAGTTGCTGGCCGATCTGGAGGTTGATGTTTGGGAGTTGATTGGCCCTCTGGATCAGCTCCGCGCTGGAATGCTGCTTCGCAGCGATCTTGGCGAGTGAGTCACCCTTGACGACCGTGTAGGTTGGGATCGTCGGATCCGCTCCTGCTTGGAACAAGAGGACCATGTTCGCCGAGCCGAGATTCCTACGCGCTTCGGTGAGGAGAGGGGAGTTCGTGTAGGTCTGAGTCCAGGAGGTCCATTCGTCACGCAGGGCCGGGGTGATTCCCGAAGCCTGACGCGTCTTGAGGCTGTCAAAAACGGGTTTACCCGGATCGGGTGTCGCCGTGGGGGCCGGAGCAGCGGCTTTGGCGGCCTTTTCCTTTGTCTCGAGCCGGTTGGGTTTAATAAAGAGCTCGTAGCCAAAATAGCCGGCCGATCCGAAGATCAGAAGGGCCAGAACCAGTAGTGTGAGGGTCTTGAATGTTCTCATCGGCAAAGTGTTGCGTGCTAGGGGTCTCAGAGGAAGCCCCGGCGCTTCCACTCAGCCATGTTTTCCCCGGAAGAGCGCCGGATCAAGTCCGAGGTGAACTTCATCAGGCAGACCTCCCACGCATCGTCCACTCCCTCGATCAGGGTGTTGAGAGGATCCTGCTCCCTGCGGATCTGCTCCTCAAGACGAGGGATCAACTCTTCGAGTGGTTCCCGGACAACCTGTTCCGACAAGTCGGTCTTTCTGAGGGAAAAGCCGTAGCGCAGGATATGGAAATCCTGCTGATGCTCCATCCAGTCTGCGAACTCCCGGGCACGGTCGCCGAATCCCTCAAGGATCATCCTACTGAGGTGGGAAGGGGCCAGAATACATGGTCGCTCGGCATGGATCATTCCCTTCCTGATACGGACGGATCCGATCTGATCCATCGGTTCGGTCACGAGGCGAAAACGGAAACTGGTTTGTCCGTAGGTTTCGATGATGGAGGAAGGTGGCACCACCACGCGGGTGTTCTCCAAGGCATAGTGGAAATCGTCTGGCCTGATCATTTTTGGCAATGGATCAACCTATTGGAAGAATCCGGGGAGGTAAAGATAGGGAGAGCGGTTTGACATCAGGGGAGATTCTGTTTTCCATTCCCTGATGAAGAAATTCGCCTTTGCCGCCCTTTCCTCACTGCTTCTCGCCGGTTGCGCGACCACATTCCGCCCAACCTACGACCAGCCCGCCTACAAGCCCAAGGATCCCTCCAAGGTGGTGGTGAAGGTCTCGTTGGACAAACAAATGCTTTACGTTCTGGAGGGGAATCGTCCCCTGCTGGTCACCGCCTGCTGTGTGGGGATTCCTTCCCATCCTACTCCTCAGGGGAATTTCTGCGTGACCCGCAAGGAGCGAAACAAGCGGTCGGGCGCTTACGGTTTTGCCGTCCTCAGGGATGCGATCATTCCGTGCGAGGCAGGCTCAGCCAAGGGGCGCTATGTGGGTTATCCCATGCCGTACTGGGTCGAGTTCTCCCCCGGCTACGGATTTCATCAGGGATGGGTTTGGCCCACCCCCAAGAGCCACGGTTGCATTCGCCTCCACGCCAACGATGCCGGTGACTTCTGGGAGCTTGTGAAGGTCGGTACGCCGGTAAGGATCTGCAGAACCCAGTCCGAGGATGCCACCCTCGGCGCCAAGACACCGCGTCCTCAGGATTTCAACGACGATGATCCCCCGAACAGCGTGATGACCTCCCCATCTTATTTCGAAAAACTCAAGGTCGGCATCCTTCAGTGACGCATCGGTGAGCGACTCCGCACCCGCCGCCAAGGTCAACCTCCGCACACCGGAGGTGATGGAGCGGGTGCAGGAGCAGGTGGAACACCATTACCATAGTTCGCTGGTCGAACGTCTCCGTGGCGCTGGATCCATTCTTCAATCGGGAAGCACGACAGTCCGGTTGGCAAAGCAATTCGGGTTTTGCTACGGCGTGGAGCGTGCCATCGATTTGGCCTATGCCGCGCGGAAGGTTTTCCCGGATGCCCGTCTCTTCCTGATTGGGGAGATCATTCACAATCCAGAGGTCAATTCCCAGATTGCCGCACTTGGGATACGTAACCTCCTCGATGCCTCCGGTCGTCCCCATGTCGAGGATCTCGGGCCTGACGATGTGGTGATCGTACCGGCTTTTGGTACAACCGTTCCTCTTGTCGAGGAGATCAAGCGTCATGGATGCCGTATCGTCGATACTACCTGCGGCGACGTAATGAGTGTCTGGAAACGTGTCCGACAGAATGCCTCCGAGGAAGTCACCTCGATCATCCATGGGAAGGCTACCCACGAGGAGACGCGTGCCACCGCCTCAAGGGCATTGGGCAAGGGTAACGGTCAGTATCTGGTCGTCCTTGACCTGAAAGAGGCCGCACGTGTCGGCGAATTTCTGGCAGGAAGGGTTGGGAGGGAGGAATTCCTCACCGAATTTGCCGGAAGATTCTCGGAGGGATTTGATCCTGACAAGCATCTGGCACGAATCGGCGTCGCCAACCAGACCACGATGCTTCGGGAAGAGACCGAGGCCGTGCAACGTCTGCTCCGCGACGCGGTTATCGCCCGGGATGGAAACGATTTGAACTTCCGCCTTTTTGACACAATCTGCGGTGCTACTCAGGAGCGTCAGGATGCGTTGAAAGAACTTCTTTCCGAGCCACTCGATCTTCTGCTGGTGGTCGGGGGGTATAACAGCTCCAACACGACCCATCTTGCCGAGATGGGAGAGAAGAAGGGAATCCCTACGTGGTTCGTGAGGAATCAGGAGTGCCTTGAGTCACCGGAGTTGATCCGCCATTTCGATCTCCATAGCAAGGAGGAGGTAACGACATCACATACCTGGCTAGCTCCCGCCGGAGAAGAGGCTAGGATCGGCATTACTGCCGGTGCCTCCTGCCCGAACAACCTGATCGAGCAGGTCCTGCTGAGGGTTTTGGAATTGCGCAGCGAAGTACTGCCGGTTATCTGAAATCAAGAAAGTCTGGCGTGAGCGAGGGGACGGGCGGAGGATAACTTAGATCATGATCCTAACGGCCACCCAAATGAAAGAGGCTGAGAAAGCTGCCTTTGCCGAGGGCGCCACCTCGGAGGGGCTTATGGAGATCGCAGGGGAGGGGATCAAGGCGTGCATCCGGCAGTTTTTTCATAAACCTGGATCTGCGATTGTCTTTTGTGGCAAGGGTCACAACGGTGGCGATGCCCTTCTCACAGCACGTCATCTTCAGAATGATGGTTGGCAAATTGATGTCCGCCTCGCATTCCCGATTGCAGAACTGGCCCCTCTGACCCGCCGTCATCTTGAGGCAATTGAAGTCCGAGCAACCAATTCCTTGCCTGATCGAGGAAGTGGAAGCCTGATCGTGATAGACGGACTGCTTGGAATCGGAGCAAAGGGAGCCCCCCTAGGGAGGGTCGCTGAATGCATTCGGGAGATGAACTCCATGCGGTCCCAAGGGGCTTTCTCAATTGCAATTGATATTCCGAGTGGTCTGGAAGCCACGACGGGTCAGGTCTTCGATCCCTGTGTGCAGGCAGATCTGACCGTCACGCTGGGATTTCCAAAGACTGGCCTGCTGGCGGATAGTGCCACGGATCATGTTGGTCGCCTTGCAGTGGTTTCATTGCGAGGCGTCCTTGCGTCGGAGGGAAACGCAGCATCGGTGGCGACCGCTTCGTCTCTTCGTTCCTATCTTCCGATCCGCAACTTTGATACTCACAAAGGAAATTACGGCCGGATCGGGATTGTCGCCGGATCACCAGGTTATCTGGGTGCTGGCAGACTCTGCTCCTCGGCGTCAGTGCATGCTGGAGGAGGCCTGGTTACCCTCTACGCTTTACCGGAGACCTATGAACGGTTCTCCCTCCTCACGATCCCCGAGGTCATGGTGCAAAGGGTTGAGTCGTATGATCAGGTGCTCATGGAACGTCACGATGTGCTGGCGATTGGTCCTGGACTCGGACGCGATCACGATCAGGCGATCCGTGATCTCGTGGAGAAGGCCCCGATCCCTTGCGTGGTTGATGCGGATGCGTTGAATGCCGTTTCACAGGACATGACACTACTCAATCGATGTGCCGGCCCCAGGCTTCTGACTCCTCATCCGGGTGAGATGGAGCGTCTGGATTCGCAGATGGGACGCTCCCGTCGTCTCTGGGCCGAGGAATTCGTGAATCGTTATCCTGCCACGCTTCTGTTGAAGGGAGCTCGCACGATCGTTGTGGAGAAGGGGAGTTCTGTGAGTTTCAATGCGACCGGCAACCCCGGGATGGGAAGCGGAGGCATGGGAGATGTTCTGACCGGAGTCACAGCGGCACTCATCGGATCAGGAAGATCACCACGAGATGCCGCAATCCTTGGAGCCTGGCTTTGCGGTCGGGCAGCAGAGATCGCAATTTTCAACGGTGCTGACTCACAAGAATCCCTGACCGCTTCCTCGGTTATTGACTATCTCGGAGCGGCTTTTTCCGCCCTTCGAAGTGGCGATTACTGAGTTGATAGCTCCTTCAGAGCCTTTAGTACCAGTTCCGCATGCTCGACTGGTTTCACCTTGGGGAAAATGGCGGCGATTTTAGCCTTCGAATCGATGATGAAGGTGGTTCTCTCCGTTCCCATATACTTCTTTCCGTACATCGACTTCTCCACCCAGACACCATAGGCCTCGACAATTGTTTTTTCGGAGTCGGAGAGAAGCGGGAAGGGTAGGTCGAACTTCCCGATGAATTTCTCATGTGACTTCACCGGATCAATGCTGACTCCGAACAGATGCGCTCCGGAGGCCTTTATCTCCCTCCAAGTATCCCGGATGCCGCAGGCCTGAGTGGTGCATCCGGGTGTGTCGTCCTTGGGATAAAAATAGAGAACAACGGGTGATCCCTTGAGATCTGATAGTTTGAGAGGGGTGCCGGAACAGTATTCACCGCCAACGGCAGTTGAACTGAAGGAGGGAGCTTTGTCGCCGATTTGGAGTGGAGTTGTCATCAGAATTTGGGAGCTAGGAGTTGGGGATTGGGTGATCTTCCGTGATCGAGGGGAGGAGGCGGACGCTGCGGTCTTGTCGTGGGAGGCGGATCGTGAAGAGCATCCCCTTGCCCAGCGCGCTCTGGATCATGATCTCGCCTCCGTGGGCCCTGACGATGCGCTGCACAACATGGAGACCGAGGCCGGAACCGTTTTCCTTCGTCGTGTAGTAGGGTTGGAAGATCCTGTTCACGGTGTCGGGATCGATGCCGCCGCCGGTGTCACCAATGCTGACCCAGACATGGGAATCGTCACTGGCCGTGGCGACCTGAAGGTGACCTTCGCTTCCCATGGCCTGGAAACTATTGCGAATTACGTTGTAGAGGGCCTGGCGGAACTGATCGCAGTCGAGGGATACAGGCGGCATCTGTTTGCCGGCCATGACATCGATTTTGATACCCCGGTTCTCAACCTCTCCTCTCAGGAATTCCACGGTCTCAAGGACTAGGGCGTTGAAATCGGTCGAGACGCATTCGAGAGGCGCCGGGCGGACCGCCTTCAGGAACTGCGTGATGATCTGGTCGAGTCGCCGTACTTCGCCGCGGGCGACGCTGACGGATTCCGCCAATTTCTCCCGTTCCTCGTCGGTGTCAACTGGCTTGCGTAAACGCCGCTCCAGGAGTTGGAGCTGGATGTCGAGCGAGTTGAGGGGGTTTCCGATCTCGTGGGCTACTCCCGCAGCGAGAAGGGTGACGGCCGAGAAGCGTTCGCTCTCGATCGTCTCCTCGGTCTCACGGCGTTCCTCCGTGGTGTCTCGCAGGATAATGGCGCGACCGACCAGTTCGCGGCGTGAAGGGCTCTCATCGTCGCTCAGCAGCGGGGCGACGTAGAAATTCAGGAAGCGGCGTTCCGGGTAAAAAATCTCGAGGTCGCGGCTCATTACCTCGCCGGAATGCCTCACCGAGCTCAGATCGAGTCCCGGGATGGCATGACCGAGACGACGGCCGATATGTTCCGCTCCGATTATGCCAAAGAAGGTGCAGGCGGCCCGGTTCATGTAGATGATCCGATCCTGGGGATCGGTGATGATCACCCCCTCAAGGATCGCATTGAAAATGGTCTCGAGGAATCCCTTCTCCCGCGAGAGGAGCTGGAGGTAGTGGCCAATGTCCTCCGGTTCGACGAAACGGATCCTCTCGACGAGCTTGTCGATGAATCCGCGGTTCATGGAGGGGGGTCAGGCGAGGAGGCTCTCCAGTTCGGCGACCCTGCGCTCGAAGAGGTCGAGGGCCGCGTGGACCGGGGCCGGTGAGGTCATGTCGACCCCGGCCTCCGCGAGGGTCTCGATCGGGAACTTCGATCCGCCGCTGCGGAGGAAGCCGAAGTAGCGCCCCGTCTCCCCCGTCCTCAGGACGGCGTCGGCTAGCGTGACGGCGGCGGAGATGCCGGTGGCGTACTTGTAGACGTAGAAGGCGCTGTAGAAGTGCGGGATGCGGAGGCACTCCAGCTCGAGCGCGGCGTCGATCGCCACGCCCGGCCCGAAGTAGGCGTCCAGCAGGCCGCGGTACATCGAGCGGAAGCTCTCCAGGGTCAGGGCGGCGCCGGATTCCTCCGCCTCGTGAGTCAACTTCTCGAATTCCGCGAACATGGTCTGCCGGAAGAGCGTCCCCCGCAGGTCGTCCACCTGGCGGTTGATCAGGTAGGCCCGCATGGCC
>RFPR01000111.1 GCA_009928265.1 Pseudomonadota bacterium
ATTTCGGGCGAATCTCTGATTGTCGAGATCGCGGCCGACGTCGCTATGGGAGAAGGAGTTGTCGGCGTTTTTCCAACCGGAGTTGTTGTGCTGCTGCCAAGCGCCCTCGGAGGAGCTCCGGTAGGCGTTGCCATCGCGTCCTGCAAAGACATTGTTCTCACCGAGGTGCGAGGAGTCATGGGTGAGGGAATCCCTGGAGAAGTCACCGTTTTCTGAGACTCGTTGGGTATCGTCGTGAAGATTCTGCGATGCCTGTGGATGGTCGGCCTTGAAGTTCTGTTCGGCGCGGTTCATGTCGCCCGCTGCCTGGGGATGATTCTGGTCAAAGGTCTGGCGATCCTGCTGGAGTTGCTGACGGTTCACGTTGGATAGGTTGTTTTTCCCCCAGCGGTTGTAGACGTTGTTCTGGACTGCGTTCACGTTGCCCCAGTTGCCGTTGAAGTTGTAGGTGTTGCCACCCCATCCTCCACCCCAGGCGCCCCACGAGGGCCAGCAACCCCAGCCGTGATCGGCCAGCATCCCGAAGGCAAAACCCGTTGCCAGTCCACATGCCAGTCCCGCACCGAAGCCGTAGGTCAGCGGCGGTGCGATCCAGGCCGAGCCGATATAAGGCACGTAGTTGTAGCCCGTACCGAAAACCACGACCCCTTCCGGTGACAGGCATGTGCCGTAGTAACCCGGGGTGTAACCCACGGTCACATAGTCGGGTGTTGATCCGTAAACGTAGACGTTACTTGCATAATAGATCGGGCAACTCGGCGGAATCGTGTAAATCGAGGCCGGAACCTTGTCGGCCACAGTCCAGGGGCCGGTCGGGGAGGAGCCCTTGAACCAGACACCGTTAATCACGGCGTAGTAGCGTGAGGAGGAGACTTTCACCACCGGGGTGGATGTGTTAACAGCATAGGAAAGCTCCGTACCGCTGATTTTGGAAAACTGTGCGTTTCCGTCATAGGTAACCGATCCGGGTGATGTGCGTGCGATGCGTGCTGTTTGCGGCACCGAGGCTGAGATCGATGCCTCCTGCGCCTGCATGGTTCCTGCAACGGAGGCCAACACTGTGCCTGCTGGGGCGTTCTCAGGGATGTTGGCAAAATCGGCGGGCAACTGGTTGGCCGGGACAAACTGCCAGTCTCCCGAGAGATTCTGCGTTGAGAACCAGCGTCCGGAGATCACGAGATAGTAGGTCTGCTTGGTCATATCCATGAAGAGGGAAGAAGTTGTGTTCGCGGCATGAAGGAGCTGGGTGCCGCTGACGGGTTGGAAGTTGGGCGCTCCTTGCGTGACGATCAGTTCCGCGGGCACTGTGCTCACATAAACGGTCGGGGTGGCCGAGGTGGCACTTTGCTGGGGATTGTAGAGTTGCACATTCCCGGCTGTGGTCGCCTGCTGCAGAAGCAGGGCTAGGGACTCGGGGGGATTTGTTGCAGGGGTCCAGGTTCCGGTGATCTGGGAGGACTGCACCCATCCACCGTTGATCCGGAGATAGAACGTGCCGCTCGACTGGTCGAGGGCGATGAGGGCCTGAGTATTGATCACGCGGAGAAGGGGCGAACCAGTAACGGGGCGGAGCGCGGGTTGCCCGTCGACCAGGACAAGAATCGCCGGGCTCTGGCTCAGGATGATCTTGGGGACGGGATTCTGGACCGCAACGGTCTTCGGTTTCTTCGACTCGGCCTGAGTCACGGCAAGATTCGCCTGGATGGCCTGCTGCGAGACGTTTTGGCCCCAGACCTGCGCCTGTGCCGCAACCGCCTGCGCATAGTTCATTGCCTGATCGGGAAAGGAGGGGAAAGTGGATTTGACGACGGCCACCTCGTTGAGGGCCACGGTGGTGCCATCGGGATTGGATGATGTGATGGCCGTTAATTTGACGGTTCCGAATCCCGGAGCGGCCGAGCCTTGGGGAGTCGCAGAAACGGCCATCCGGAAGGAGAGGACGCCGTTTTCGAGTGAGGTCGCCTGCGGTTGGTAGACCGTGAAGGCTGTCCCATTGTTGGTAAAGCTCTTGGGCCATCCCTGAGCGCCCGAAGTGGCGGTCTGCTGGGCGCCCGCTGGAACAGAGAGTAATGTGGAGACGGCAACGAGGTAGAGCAGTGAACGGAGCAGCAACTTCATGAATCGAAGCCTAACCGTGACCGCCTAGCTGTCAATTGGGGCAAATGGAATTCACCGTGCCGTGGTAGCCTGTTTCTTGGCCTCCTTTTCGCGGTGATAGGCCTCCCGGGTCATGATCACGAGCTTGTGCCTCATCGTGTCGTAGATGGCAAAAATCTTTCCGTCAGCCGAATCCCAGACACCGTTAATGGTGAAACCGGGGAGAGGAGTCCACCCGGAATTGCCCCCCTCGCTTTTCAGCAGGGATTTGATCCGTTCCGGGCCAAGATCCTTGGGGAGTCCCATGTCATCCTCCGTGCTAAAGAGACTCAGAACATCGCATTTCCCTTCCTGAAAATGGGCGATCACACAGAGATCCCCTTTTCGGAAGCAGAGTAGGCCGCTCTGTTTCAATGCATCCCGTTCCGGTTTTCCATACCGCGTGATCGACTGGGCCGTTGATTCCCCTAGCGCCGCATTCAGCCGGGGCAGGGCTACCATCATGGAAAGGATCACGAGAAGAACTCTCATCGCGTCTTATCTTGCACGGAGGTCATGGATCTTTCCACTTGCAAAGAGAACGCCGGACAACGATCACCGATTCATGGAATTCACCAACGCCACCGTCCACGCCAAGGCCAATGTCTACTTTGAGGGCCGCGTCATTTCGCACACCGTCATCACCTCTGGAGGGGAACACAAGACTGTCGGGATCATCCTGCCCGGCAGTTATCACTTCGGTACTGGGAAGGCCGAGTTGATGGAGTTGGTCGAGGGCTCCGCCTCGGTGGTGCTCGACGGAACCGACACGACCGTTGCTTATGCCGCAGGGCAGTCCTTTGAGGTTCCCGCCAATTCCGGATTCACGATCACCGTGGCGGGAGATCCCTGCCACTACGTCTGCTCATTCCTGTGCTGAATCCCACAGAATAGGCAATCGGTAAAAGGCTAATGCAGTCCCGTTTTGCCACGATCCGTTGGCCGTTCGCGATTGTTGAATGAGCAAAAATCCCGCCGAGCGCTATGACCGGGCCTATTTCGACCGGTGGTATCGCGATCCCAAGACCCGGGTGAAATCCTCCGCCGCGATCCGGCGAAAAGCCGCCCTGGCTCTCTCGGTAGCGGAGTATTACCTCGTGCGTCCCGTCCGCACGGTCCTGGATGTGGGATGCGGGGAGGGGAATTGGTTTCCGGCACTTCGATCCTTGCGACAGGGAATCCGCTACACCGGGATCGATTCCAGCCGTTACGCGGTCGAACGATATGGCAAGGCACGCAATATCCGACTCGGCTCCTTTGCATCACTGGAGGAACTCCGTCTCGCCGACTCCTATGATCTGATCGTCTGCAGTGACACGCTCTTCTACCTCGATCTGAGTGAGTTGAAACAGGGTCTTGCGTCACTTGCCCCTCGTGCCGCTGGCTTGGCTTTCCTGGAACTCTACACTGCGCAGGATTCGTTGACTGGTGATTTCCCAAAGAAAGGACTCCAGACTGCTTCCTATTACCGAAAACTCCTTCGAGGCTACGGTTTTCTACCCGTCGGATCGCACTGTTACCTGGGTCCTGAACTTCACGGCATGGCGATGGAGATGGAGGGATTTGAAAAGTGATCGGGGAGGCCTTGAGTACCCGACTCTCCCGATTGCTCCCGGGGATCTTTCCTCTGGAGCGCACCCGGATTCTTCCGGAAATCTTTGCCGGGATTTCGCTGGCCGCGATGAACATCCCTCAGGCAATGGGTTACGCCCGCCTTGCCGGAGTACCAGTGATTGCGGGCCTCTACACGCTCCTCTTCCCGGTCATCACCTTCGCCCTCTTAGGGGGAGCCCGTTACCTTTTCGTCGCAGCCGATTCGGCGACGGCCGTGATCCTCTCCACGGGTATTGGGCCGATGGCTCAACGTGGAACGGAACTTTTTCTCGCTCACGCCTCGGTGGTGGCGCTGATGACCGGGGGACTTCTCCTGATCGCCCGAATCCTGAAGCTGGGATTTCTGGCGGACTTTCTCTCGCGAACCGTCCTGATCGGTTTTCTCTCCGGGGTGGGTGTGCAGGTGGCTATTGCTGTCCTCGGACAGGTGCTTGGCATTTCCGTGAATGGATCCACGAGTCTCAGCCAACTCTGGACCGTGGTGACACACCTCGGGAGCCTCCACCTGCCCACCCTGTTGGTCTCCCTCGGCGTGATGGCAATTATCCTCAGTTCACGCCGCTGGTTTCCGCGTTTTCCCGGAGCCCTGCTTGCCGTTCTCGGAACGATTGGCTTGAGCGCCCTGCTGAAGTTCGGCGACCATGGCATCCTTCTAATCGGTCCCGTGGCCGGGGGGGTGCCTCCGTTCACTCTTCCCTCCATTCCATGGGATCACGTGCGTCAGCTTGTTCCAATTGCCGCGGCCTGCTTTGTCATGATCATCACGCAGAGTTCGGCTACCTCTCGTGCCTTCGGGATCAAGCACCATAGGGAACCTGATGAGAACCGCGACTTGCTGGGACTCGGTGTGGCCAATGCGGTCGCAGGTCTCGGCGGCACCTTTGTCGTCAACGGCAGCCCGACCCAGACAGCCATGCTCGAGTCGTGCGGAGGACGTTCCCAACTTGCCAATCTGGCTACCGCCCTGACTGTCGGAGCCGTCCTGTGTCTTCTGACCGGCCCGCTCAAGTTCCTGCCACTCTGTGTGCTGGGTGCCATCGTCTTCCTGGTGGCCCTTCGGATGGTCGATCTTTCGGGATTCCGTGACCTTTGGAGTTGCGGTCGAAAGGAGTTTTACGTCGCACTCTTCACCGCCTCTTGCGTCGTCTTCCTCGGGGTGGAATATGGCATCGTCCTCGCGCTCATTGTTTCACTACTCGACCATGTCCGTCGGGGATATCAGCCCCGCACTGCCGTGGTGGTCCGGGATCCCGAGATCCACTGGCGTATGGAGAAAACCGAGCCCGGAGTTTTTGTCGAACCGGGCGTGATCCTCTACTGGTTCGGTACCGACCTCTACTATGCCAATGCGCCACACTTCGGCGCCGAGATCCGCCGCCTGGTGGAGGGATCGCCAGGCGTGAGGGTGGTGATCATCGACTGCGGGCCGATTACCTCGATGGATTTCACGGCAGGGAAAGCTCTCGCGGAACTTCGCTCCGATCTGGCGACCCGGGGAGTCACGATCGCCCTGACGCGGGTGACATCCGGCCTTCGTAACGATCTTGATCACCAGCGCCTCACCTGCGAAATCGGGGAAAAGAATCTCTTCCGCTCTCGCAAGCAGTCAGTGGCTGCTTTCCGCACGGCTTGATACAGCAAACTTGCCGATGGACCTGACCAAGAGACTCTTTAAAAAATCGCTGCTGGGTATCTATGCGACACGGATCCTCAAGGGAGCGCTCTTTCTGCTGACGATTTTGGTGACTATCTCCACCAAGGATATGTCCAATCAACATATTATCACCTACATCCTGCTGGCCTATCTGGCGATGGTCCTCATCGACGTCTATTGCAAGGTGATCGGGGAGCAGATTCGCTTCATGAAGCCGATGCCAGCCGAGGAGATCAAAGGGTTTGTGATGGAGTTGCTCCCCGAACTGATACCAGGAATCATCGGCGCCCTGATTTTCTCTTTGGCAGCGCTACGGTTGATCTCCCACAAAGCGGCATTCCTGATCATGGAGATCGGCTGCATCGTCCTGATGGTCTTCTTTTGCTACGCCTCCCAACGCCTTTCAGGGAGAAGGGGATGGAAAGCCGTCTGGCCAACGATGGTGGCAGCCTTCCTGGGATGCTGCTTCGTGTTTCTAAGGGGAATGATTTCAGCAATCCCGTCGGCGTACTGAGGACGGGCATACGGCAAGCGCAGGCCAACGCCGCCAGAACTCAAAAGCCCCCGTCTAACCTTCTTCGGGTTCGAGATGGACGGTGACATCTTCGAGGGGAAGCTCCGAAGTCAGTAGTCTGTCCTTCACCTCGTGGGAGATACGGTGCCCTTCGCGAACAGTGAGTTCCCCCTTCACGCGGATGTGGAGGTCGGCGATGTAGGAGAGGCCGCTTTTGCGGACGCGGCACTTCTCGGCGCTGATGACCCCGGGGACTGAGCAGGTGGTCCGCAGAATGGTCTCCTCGGCCTCGTCGGACACCTTGGCATCCATGACGTCGCCGAGCGCGAGGCGGAGCATAGAATAGGAGCTGTAGAAGATGACCACGCATGCAAAGAGAGCGGCCCAGTCGTCGGCGACCTCGAATCCTTTTCCCCCGACTAAGCTGATGGTGATGCCGATGAAGGCGGCGATGGAGGTGATGGCGTCTGAGCGATGATGCCAGGCGTCGGCCAGCAGGGCGTTGCTCCCGATGCGTCGGGCCTTGCTAGCCATAATCCGGAAGAGCAGTTCCTTAAGACCGATGACGACGATGAGCAGAAGAAGGGTCCAGGGGGAGGGGAGGTCGATAACGGCGCCGTGTGCGGCGGCAATGAGCTGACTGATGCTGTTGTGGGCGATGAAGGCCCCGGCCACTGCGAGGACGAGGGCGCCCACAATGGAGGCGAGAGACTCGGCCTTCCCGTGACCATAGGGGTGCTCGGCGTCGGCGGGCTTGGCTGCATACTTGAGTGCTGCCCAGATCAGGAGTGAGCTGAAGAGGTCTAGCAACGACTCGATTCCGTCGGCGATCAGGGCATTGGAGCGACCGACCAATCCTCCGGTGATCTTGCCGGTAGAGAGGATGAGATTGAGAAGGACACCAGTCAGGACAGCACGCCGCCCTTGAGCGGCCTTGAACTGGAGATCACCGTTGGACACAGAGTTTAGGAGCTGAAAGCTAGGGGAGGGAAGATGAGGGGCGGATATGGGATATGTAGGAATCCAATAATCAACAATTAGTAATCTCCTTCATCCCCTGAATCCCTGTGAA
>RFPR01000112.1 GCA_009928265.1 Pseudomonadota bacterium
GGCTCCCTCCCCCGAGACACTTGATCCCGAACTGGCCATGCTACAGGATCTTTTGAAGCCCCTGCGCGGGCTTGAAGCCCCCTCCCTTTCCATGGTGCTGGCCCTGATTCCCGATCAATTCCAGCCCCTAATCAGCTCCTGGGAACTGGAAAAGATGCCCGGATCCCCTCTGGCAGCCGTTCAGGATGCTTTCCGAAACCTTCACCTCCAACTACTCAAGAAACAGCAACAATCGGCCGGACTTCTTCTGCGATCCCCTGACCTCAGCAGCGATAAAATGCTCTCTGTCCAGAAAGAGATCCTTGACCTGCAGGCAAAGATCAACGATCTTTCCGCGCCCGCGTGCTCGGCTTCACCAGCTCTCCGTTGAAAAAAAACTCCAAATCTTCCCCGGTCCGGAAATCTTCCGGAAAATCCCCTTCCAAACCTGTTAAAGCCGCTTCGGTTAAGAAACCGGCGGCGAAAAAGGTGGCTCCCAAGGCGAAACCAGTTTCCAAGGTCAAGGTCGTCAAGAAGCCGGCCCCGGTTGCCAAAAAAGCGCCTGCAAAGCCCGCTCCCAAGCCAGCTGCAAAAAAGGCTCCCTCCAAACCGGCTAAACCGGGTGCTAAAAAGCCTGTTGCCTCGAAGCCAGCTCCTAAGATTGCTCCTGCCAAAACGGTAGCTGCAAAGGTGGTGGCCGCCAAACCTGCGGCAAAGGCTCCTGCAGCCAAATCCCCGGCAAAAACGGCTCCTTCAAAAACCGCTTCCAAGGATTCCGGAAAGTCCGGTGCTTCCCTCTCACTCTCCGGGGCAACACCCGCCAATGCCTCCGAAGCACAGAGACTCCTTCAGGAGAAGATCCGCGAGCTTCTGAAACTTGCCAAGGAGCAGGGTTACATCACCTTTGAGGATCTCGACGAGCATCTCCCCGAGGGGATGAACGATCCCGACACGATCGACTCGATCATGGCGCAGCTGCGCTCCGTCGAGATCGATATCATCGATGCCTCGGAGGTCGACAACGTCAAGAGTGGGGTCCCAAAAAAGGACGATGAAGACGAGAAGGACAAGGAGAAGGACGAGCGCGAGGAAAAGGCCGATGGCCGCCTCGACATCCTCGACGATCCCGTCCGGATGTACCTCAAGCAGATGGGACAGGTTCCCCTCCTCACCCGCGAGCAGGAAGTCGAGATCTCCAAGCGTATCGAGGAGGCCGAATCTCGCATGCAGGACGTGCTCTACCGCTTCGGATTCATCGCTCACGCACACATCGACATGGCCCAGCGCCTGCTCGATTCACGCGAGCGCTTTGATCGCGTCATCCAGGACAAGAAGATCGAGAGCCGCGAACGATACCTGAAGCTTCTCCCGCGCCTAACCCAACAGCTCCAGCGTCTGGCCGACACGGCTTCCGACCATTACGTCAAGAAGATCGCTCCGTCCAAGAAGCCCGACACCAAGATCATCACCATCCACGTGAAGCAGATCGAGGAGGTCGTGAAGATTTACCCCAAGTTCTTCTTTAAATCGAAGATCGTGGAGGACTTCGTCACCCATGCCGACGACCATCTCAAGACCCTCACTTCGCTGAAGGCGGAGCACCAGAAGCACTCTTCCAAGAAAAGCTCCGATCCCAAGGACAAGCGCCATGTCGGTGCCCTCTCCGCCCAGATCGACGAGGCCCACCGCAAGAACTGGATGACCATCGACCAGTTCCACGAGAAGCACCGCGAACTCAAGAAGCATTTCCGCGAAGCCCTGCGCGCCAAGACCGAGATGGTCGAGGCCAACCTCCGCTTGGTCATTTCGATCGCCAAGAAATACACCAATCGCGGCCTTTCCTTCCTCGACCTGATCCAGGAAGGCAACATGGGTCTCATGAAAGCGGTGGAGAAGTTCGAATATCGCCGCGGATACAAGTTCTCGACCTACGCCACCTGGTGGATCCGTCAGGCCATCACCCGCTCGATCGCCGATCAGGCCCGCACCATCCGTATCCCGGTGCACATGATCGAGACGATCAATAAGCTCATCCGTGTCCAGAAACAGCTCGTCCAGGAGTATGGACGCGAACCCAGCGCCGAGGAGATCGCCGACGAAATCCAGCTCCCGGTGAACCGAGTCCAGCAGGTTCTCAAGATGGCCCAGCAGCCGATCTCGCTCCAAGCCCCCGTGGGCGACAGCGACGACACCAGCTTCGGAGACTTCATTGAGGACAAGAGCGCAGAGAATCCAGCCGACATGGCCGCGATAGTCCTGCTCAAGGACAAGATTAAGGACGTGCTCGAGTCCCTCACCGAGCGTGAGCGTCAGGTGCTCGAACAGCGTTTCGGCCTCGTGGACGGCTATTCCCGCACCCTTGAGGAGGTGGGCAAGCAGTTCAAGGTGACCCGCGAACGCATCCGACAGATCGAGGCCAAGGCGCTCCGCAAGATGCGCCACCCGACCCGTCTCCGCCAGCTTGAGGGATTCCTCGAGCCCAAGGATCTCTAGCCTTCCTCTCGAGCCCAGTCGCTGGATTGCAAAAAACTTTGCAACCGGACCTCATGACCGGTGTTCATTCTGATGATGAGAGACCCCATGCCTGACTTGAAGAATGCTCCCGAGGAAAGCGATCCCGTCTGGGATCTTCTTGCCCGCGATGCCCAGGGGCATCAAGTCGCCGTTTCGCCTTGGTTTTCGACCCGCGTTTCCGCAAAAGCTCTTGCAACCCCCCAGAATGGCCGACGCCCCTCATCATCTCTCTTGCGCTGGCTGATTCCGATTCCCCTGGCCTGCTCAGCCCTGCTTGCCCTGGCCGCATGGAATCACTCCCGTATCTCGGAAGATCGCTTCGAGCAGAACATGGAACTCCTCGCCTCGTCGGGCTACGACTACGAGGTGTAGGGGTCGGAAAAGGTGGGTTAGACTGAAGGCTGAAGACTGTTAGGGCGGAAAAACAACTGCCCGATCAGTCAGTCACTAAGACGGGTGTTCCGGTCGGGACGATTTTGAAGAGCCTTTCAGCAACTTCCCTGGGGAGGCGGATACAACCATGCGAGGCGGGGTAACCCGGAAGGTTGCCGGCGTGCATTCCGACACCTTCCCAGGTGAGCCTTAGGAAATATTTCATCGGGGCCCCGCGGAAGGTGCCTCCTGATGCCCCGTTGGTGACATTCTTTCGGACAACCCGTCCCTCGCCGTCGACGAGATCACCATAACGGTTCGACTTATGATTGAGATCCTTTTCGAGCACTGAGAAGGATCCTTTCGGCGTCCAACCCTCCTTCCGTCCGGAAGCAATCGGTGACACAATGGCCACCTCACCGCCGAGCAGCAGGTAGACCTTCTGTCGGGAAAGTGAGATCACGATTCCAGAGGATTTGCCGGCAGAGACGTTGAGAATATCGTCATAAATCACGGCGTTGCCCTGGCGTTCGTTGACTGGAATGAGGGTCCTTTTCCCTTTGGACTCCTTCTCCGGAATCCTCAGCACAGACAGGTTATCCATCAGTGAGGGACGGGAGGGATCTTGATCAAGGAGAGAAACAGGCTTCTTGTTCGGATCCGTCGGGGAAAGTTCGATGGAGCGGCCCTGAGAGGATTCGCCTGTCACCGGGGAAGGAACGATATCATTCAGGGAAATCCCTTTTTCCTCTCCGATTGCAAGGGGTGCGGCGAAAAACCACAGAACCAAGGCAGCTGGTCGGCTCAAACAGAAGAATGCCAAGATCCGGGAGCGTTTCATTTAAAAAGAACTTCTTAAGCGAAATGTTAACACCTCCTGCAAGGATCGGCAGGGAGCACTTCCCAAAGACCTGCATCCTTTCAGCTTTCCAAGGCAGATGGAGCCCTCTTCGATGATCAGGTCTTGATCGAGCATCTCTACATTCATATCCCGTTCTGCCCGAATATCTGTCCGTATTGCGCCTTCTACAAGGAGTCTGCGGGACGGGAGCGTGTGGAGACGTTCCTTGATGCCCTGCTCCGGGAGGCGGATGCATGGGCAGAGCGGATCAGGCCGAAGACGATCTTCCTCGGAGGTGGCACGCCCAGCGCACTCTCGATCCCTCAGTTTGAAAAGCTGTTGGGAGGCCTCCATTCACGCCTTGATCTCTCGGAACTCGAGGAATGGACGATCGAGATGAATCCCGCCACCGTCGCTGCTGACAAGGCCGCCCTTCTGCGCGAAGCAGGCATCAACCGGGTCAGCATGGGGGTCCAGTCCTGGGATGATGCTGTCCTGAAATCTTTGGGTCGTACGCATGATTCAGAAAAGGCCGAGGAATCGTTCCTCACGCTGCGTCAGGCAGGCTTTGACAATCTCTCCATCGACCTGATTTTCGGGGTGCCGGCACAGTCGCTGGAGTCATGGCGATCCAGTCTCGAGCGCTCGCTCCGTTTGTCCCCGGAACATCTCTCCGCCTACGGACTTACCTACGAGGAGGATACGGAGTTTTTCAGTAAACTCGGACGCGGTGAGATGGCCCCCGACGAGGGCCTCGAGGCCGACCAGTTTGAACTCACCTCTCATCTGCTCGGCGAGTCGGGTTATCTCCAATACGAGGTCTCCAACTATGCCCTACCGGGACGGGAATCGCGGCACAACTCCGCTTACTGGGCCGGGAAGGATTATCTCGGCCTGGGACCCAGCGCCTTCTCGACCGTAGGGTCACGACGCTGGCGCAATATCCGGGAAACCGGGATCTACAGTGAGACAACCCTAGCCGGAAAAACCGCCATCGATTTCGAGGAAGAGGTAACTGAGGAACTCAAGTCCAGGGAGCGAGCAGCCTTCGGGATGCGTACCCTCATGGGTGTCGACAAGGAAGATGCAAAACCTTGGGAAAGTGATCTCCTCGGAATGGAAAACAAGGGGCTCGTTTCCCTCACGGAAGGGCGATGGCTCCTGACCCCGCGGGGGCGTTTGCTGGCCGACACGGTCGCGGAGATCTTTGTTTAGAATTCCTCTAAAACAAATGGGGATTTTCGGGTTGTAGCACACACCTGTTTCCGTTTGGGTTGAAACCGATGTCCGTCGAAATTCTCTCCCGCATCCAGTTCGCCTTCACGGTGGCCTTCCACTTTCTATACCCACCCATGACCATTGGCTTGGGAATGCTTCTTGTGATCATGGAGGGGCTCTACCTGAAGACCCGAAACCCCCTGTACCACCAGCTAGCCCACTTCTGGACGAGGGTATTCGGCTTGATCTTCTCGATCGGTGTCGCCACCGGCATCGTGATGGAGTTCGAGTTCGGCACCAACTGGGCCGCCTATTCCCGGTTTGTCGGCGACATTTTCGGAAGCGCCTTGGCCGCCGAAGGGATCTTCGCCTTCTTCCTGGAGTCCGGCTTCCTCTCCCTGTTGCTCTTTGGTTGGGACAAAGTCGGGCCCAAAACCCACTTCTTTGCCACCTGCATGGTGGCGCTCGGTTCCCATTTCAGCGCGATCTGGATCCTGATTGCCAACTCATGGATGCAGACTCCCGCAGGATTCCACCTCGAGAAAATCGTGAATGGCATCCATACCCGGCTTCCCGATGGATACATCGTTCAGGCTTCTGATTTGGGTCACGTCCGCGCCGTCGTCGACAACTTCTGGGTCATGATCTCCAATCCCTCCGCCTTCACGAGGATCTGCCACGTTGTCTTCGGTGCGTGGCTTACAGGTTCCTTCCTCGTGATGAGCATCAGCGCCTGGTACCTCCTCAAGGGGCGCTTCCCCAAATTTGCCAAAGCCTCGATCACCATTGCAGCCTGCTTTGCAGCCTTCACCACAATCCTGCAATCGATCAGCGCGGACGCCACGGCACGCGGCGTGGTCGTGAATCAGCCGATCAAGCTCGCCTCCATGGAAGGCGTTTACACAACTCAGGATTACACGCCGATGACCGCCTTCGGGTACGTCGATACGAAGAACCAAACCGTACACGGCCTCAAGATCCCCGCTCTTCTGAGCTTCCTTTGCTTCCATGATTTCAAGAAACCCGTTCAGGGTCTGCTTACGATGCCGAGTGACGATTTCCTTGCTGCCCGTCATCCCGGACTATCATCCGACGAATTGGCTAAGATTCGGCCAAATTATTGGCCTATTGTTCCTGCGGTGTTTCAGACGTATCACGTCATGATCATCGTCGGATCGGCTCTTTTCGGACTCTCATTTCTGGCGCTGGCCCTGCTCTGGAAGGGATGGCTCTTCCGGACTGATCTGCCACCCATTCGTTGGCTTTTGTGGATTTATGTATTTGCTGTCATAGCACCCCAGATTTGCATGCAATCAGGTTGGTTCACGGCGGAAATGGGACGCCAACCTTGGATCGTCTATAATCTGCTTCGCACCTCCGACGGCCTCTCCAGGGCTGTGCATGCCAACCAGGTGATCTTCTCGATCATCCTTTTTTTCCTTATCTACCTCCTGCTCTTCGTCACGTTCATCTATCTTCTCAACCGCAAGATCCAACATGGACCTGACGATGATGATGGTCACCATGACAAGGCCCCCGAAGGATTCTCTGCACCGTTCTTCCTGAAGAAAGGCCGCGCCTCATCCCTCGACTGATACCTCCCTATACTGGCCACGCCATGCATCATCTTTTACCCAACCTGAACATCATTTGGTTCATCCTCGTCGGGATCCTTTTCACAGGTTACGCGATCCTTGACGGCTTTGATTTTGGGGTTGGCATTCTCCATCTCTTCGTAAAGAAAGATGAAGACCGCCGCATCCTGCTGAACTCGATCGGTCCTGTCTGGGACGGCAACGAAGTCTGGCTAGTCACCGGTGGCGGCGCGCTTTTCGCCGCATTCCCCGGTGCCTACGCCACGGTCTTTTCCGGATTTTACGAGGCATTTATGCTGCTGTTGTTGAGGCAAAAGATGAACAAGCTCAAGCCTTTTATGAGAAGTTTGGATTTATTCCTTTTAAAGAGCACCCTTTAA
>RFPR01000113.1 GCA_009928265.1 Pseudomonadota bacterium
GTTCATCCCGCCGTAATCAACGACGATAAGGAACGGGGAGTTATTGAGGCGCAGTTTGACATCCTCGACGATCGTGGGTTTCTCGGGGCGCATGGTGATCGGTTGGTTGGTTGCTGCTTACTTCAGGAAGGGGGCTGCATCCACGACGATGCCGGGGAGCATGGTGGCGGCGAGAGTCACGGACTCGACGAAGGCACCCTTGGCGGTAGCCGGGCGGGACTTCACGACCGCCTCGATGACGGCCTTGCCGTTATCGAGCAACTGAGCCTCGGAGAAGGAGAACTTGCCCACAGGGACAGCGATGTTGGCGTTCTTGTCGAGCTTGAACTCGACTCGCCCGGCCTTGACCTCCTTGACTGCGGTGGCGGTGTCATCGCTGACGGTGCCGGTCTTAGGATTGGGCATCAGGCCGCGGGGGCCAAGAACCTTACCGAGCTTGCGGACCTCGGTCATGGCGGCAGGGGTCGCGATCGCGACGTCGAAGTCGGCGAATCCACCTTGAACCTTCTTGAGGAGATCTTCAAAGCCGACATGCTCAGCTCCAGCCTCCTGGGCAGCCGTTGCGGCGGCACCGGTGGCGAACACAAGGACCCGGACGTTCTTGCCGCTTCCATGAGGGAGGGGGCAGGTGCCGCGGACCATTTGATCGCTCTGCTTGGGATCAACACCCATTCGGAGCGAGACGGTGACCGTCTGGTCGAACTTGGTTGCGGGCATCTTCTTGAGGACGGCAAGTGCGTCGCTCAGGGAGTACTTGCGGCCCTGCTCAACAAGAGCGTGGGCGGCGCGGTAGCGTTTGCTGCGGTTGTGTTGCATGTTGGGTTGCAGTTCAAACGGCCCTTTCGGGGCCTCCTGCGGTTTGGGTTTCTGTTGAAAAATTACGCCTCGATCTCAATACCCATCTGACGGGCGGTACCGCAAAGGGTACGGAAAGCGGCTTCCTCGGTTCGGGCGTTCATGTCCTTCATCTTGACCTTGACGAGGTCCATAACCTGCTTCTTGGTGAGCTTGGCGACCTTGACCTTGTTGGGTTCCTTGGATCCTGAGGCAATTCCGGCGGCCTTCTTGAGGAGAACTCCGGCTGGCGGGGACTTGGTGATGAAGGTGAAGCTCTTGTCCTTGTAGACAGTGATGACGACAGGAAGGATGTCACCGGCCTGCTTCTGCGTGGCGGCATTGAACTCCTTACAGAATGCCATGATATTGACACCCTGCTGACCGAGGGCTGGACCGACCGGAGGTGCTGGATTCGCCTGCCCGGCGGGGATCTGGAGCTTGATCTGTCCTGTGATTTCTCGGAAAAAGGTTTCGGTGCGCCGGATCCGGCGAAAAGGGTGGAAATAAAAGCCGAACTCTTTGTTCTGCACAAGCGATTTCTGGATTTTTTTGTGTTTCTGCTCTTTTCTCGTCTTTCCAGAACCCTCTTTTAGCTAAGCGGCACAACCATACCAACGATGAGAATTACAGGAAGCGAGCCCGCCAATCTTACCGGCTCGTTGCTTGTGGCGCTGCCGTCTTTGGTGGATCCGAACTTCCGCAGGAGCATTCTCTTCATGGTCAATCACGACCCCTCGGAGGGGGCCATGGGAGTGATTCTCAACCGTCCCAAAGGCACCCGCTTGGCCGATCTCGGGGAGAATGCCGCTGACTCGTTCCCGGAAGGACTGGATCAGGTTGCCGTCTTCGAGGGCGGCCCCGTCGAAAAGCAGCAACTGATCCTGGCTCGGATGATCGTGGCTGATGCCACCACGAGCTTTGAGGCCTTGGGGAGGGAGGAAAGTCATCAACTCCTCGCCAATCTCCCCGAGGGAGAACTCAGGGCCTTCACCGGGTACGCTGGCTGGAGCGCGGGGCAACTGGAGCGCGAAATTGCCGAGAAATCGTGGGTCACCCTCCCCCCGACAACCTCACTTCTCGACTCCCCAGAATCCACTGAAGAAGGAGAGTCGCTCTGGCGCGGGATCATGAAATCGCTCGGCCCTTGGTACCACCTGATGGCAATGGCGCCGGATGATCTGTCGCTGAATTAAGAACTGCCGGGCTATTAGGCTGAAGACTTTTAGGCTTTTAGGTCAGAGGCGGATTCCAAGATCTCAATCCGATCATTAGATTTTCCCCTGCTGCTTCAGCCAGGAGGCTGTCTCGGCAAGAGTCTCTCGCAGATTCGTTTCCTGATTCCAGCCGAAGGCTTTCCTGAAGGGAGTCGCATCGCAGACCCATCTGTCGGGAAGGATCTCCCTCACCCGGTCGATCCCGAGGCTTGGGGCGGCTGCACGCCATACCGGAACGGCATCCACAGCCAGCGAGGCGATCCGGATGAGCGCTTGGGGGACCGCAAGAGTGACTCCCCTGGATCCGATCACCTCGGAGGCAGTGGTGATCAATTCGGCATCGGTAATCGTTCCCTCGCCTCCAAGATAGAGTGGCCCGTGTCGCTCGCACTCATCCGGATTCGATGACGCTGAAAGGATCGCGTCACACAGCGCCCCGACCTCGATCCAGCTGTAGTGCTTGGGAGTGAATCCCGGCTTGATCCTGACGGGTCCGCAAGCCATCCGAAAGAGAGGTACGGTCGCCGCATCCCGGGGCCCCAGTACCATCGGAGGACGAAGAATCAGCAGACGTCGTCCCAGCCGGTTCCGGAGTTCTCTCTCGAGTGTCAGCTTGGAGGCGCCATACCAGGAGACTGGACGGTCCTCATGATCCATAGAGCGCCGCTCAGCCCCTTTGGGCGTCGGCCCGCCTGCAGCCAATGAGGAGAGCAGAATCATCCTGCAGGTCCTGGGCAACTGGGCGGCGAGGCGCAGACTCCCCTCGACGTTGGTTTCAAAGTAATCCTCTCTCCTTCGCCCAAAAAGGAGTCCCGCGGCATGGATGGCCAGATCGGGAGCTGTGCCAGGAGGAAGTTGCCAGAGATCATCGCTGACCTGGCAGGGAACCATACGCTCGTCTAAAATTCCCTCCCCCACCAACTGAGAGCGCAGTTTTTCGGGGTCGCGGACAGGCAGGACTATCCGGGACCATCGGTTATCGCCCGCCAGACGAAGCAGGAGATTCCGCCCAACAAAGCCCGTGGAACCGGTCAGAAGAAGCTCCATGGGAGATGTCAGCCTATCGGCTTTTCGAAGAGTTCGTAGGTGCGGGAACGGTGGCCTCCCATGAGTTCCGCGGCCTCAAGGATCTCTGTATTATTGGCCTCGACCCAGGAGACCTCGGATAGTTCGTACTTCGCCTTGGCAATCCGGAAACTCTCGAAGAAGAGGAGCGCACTTAGGCCCTTGTCGCGATAGGCTGGCTCGACGCCAAGAACAGTGAGGCGATCCGTCTTGATTTTCTGAAACTGCAGACGGAGTGCCATTTCCAGGAATCGGAGAATCCCCTTTCTGCCGCGTGCGGCATGAAACACCTCATTCACATTGGGTAGTGCGAGCGTAAAGCCCACCTCGCGACCATCAAGACAGATAAAGACGATGATGGTTGGGTCGGCGATCGCCTTGAGATCATCGGCGGCGTGGAGCAGATCCTCCAAGGCGATGGGATAGAATCCCCAGTTGCGATCGAGACACTGATTGTAGAGGCGATGGATCGTTTCCAGTTCCTTGGTCAGGTTCTTCATATCGATCGTTCGGATCGAGACCTTGTTCCTTTTCTGCAGCCAGTTAACGATCTTGGTGACACGCGCTGGCGACTCTCTGTGCAGGGGAATGTCGTATGCGTAAAGCGTCCTGATGTTCTCAAGGCCGGCCGCCTTGTAAACGCTCTCGTAATAGAGGGGATTCCAGGGCATCGAGATGAATGTAGGCCTCTCATTGCCCTCTGTCAGGACGCCGCAGTCGTCATTAATGGAGGGGTTGTAGGGGCCCCTCATTGAGGTAAGCCCCTTTTCCTCAAGGATGGCGGCGGCGGCTTCGACCAGCGCCTTCGCCACGGCGGGTTCATTGATAAAATCAAAGAAGCCGAAGAAGCCCACCGAATCCTTGTTATGGTCGTTGTGGGAGCGGTTGACGATCGCGGCAATGCGACCCACTGGTTTCCCGTCACGGTAAGCGATGAGCGGGTGGATCTCGCCGTGCTTGTGGGCGAAGGCCGACTTCGGCCCGATCAGCTTGACTACACTACCTGGAAACGGTGGCGTGAAGGCCGGATCCGTTCCGTGCAGCAACTCCGGTATCTCCTCGAAGCGCTTCAAATCCGCCGGATTCCGGCAAATTGAAATCGAACACGTTCTTGCGGCGTCCTGGTTCGGTGTAGGCGGGGTCATCAAAAGTTCCTAGTTCCTTGGCGATTTTGGCAAAGATCTGAAGTACCTTGTCGAGATCATCCTCCGTATGACTCGACATGAAGCTGGTGCGGACGATCGCCTCACCGTAACGGACAGCGGGGTAGATCGCCGGAGTGGCGAAGACTCCTTCGTCGTACAGACGCTGGGAGAATGCAAAGGCCTTGGCCTCGCTACCGATCAAGATCGGAACGATCGGCGTCTGCGTAGTGCCAATCTTGAAGCCGATCTGTTTGAAGCCCTCATGCATCTTGCGGGTGTTTTTCCAGAGTTGGTCGATTCGCTCCGGTTCGGCCCTCATGATTTCGAGGGCCTTGAGAACCCCTCCGACGACAGCCGGCGCCAAGGAAGCGGTGAAAATCATGCAACGGGCCTTGTGCTTAAGGAACTCCACCATCTCCGCGGATCCTGCAATGAAACCGCCCATCGACCCGAGAGACTTAGAAAATGTTCCCATCACGATGTCGACCTCGTCGTTGGCACCGAAATGGTGGACAATGCCGCGGCCTTCCGGGCCGACAACCCCAAGTGAATGGGCCTCGTCGACATAGAGGGCCGCTCCGAATTCCCTTGCCGCCTTGATCATCGGGGGCAGGTCGGCGATATCACCCGACATGCTGAAAACGCCGTCCATGATGACGAGTTTTCCGGCCTCTGCAGGCAGGCGCTTGAGTCGATTGCGAAGAACTTCAGCCGAATTGTGACGGTAAGGGATCAGCTTCGCAGGGGCTACCTGACATCCCTCGATAATCGAGGCATGGTTCTCCTTGTCGCAAAGAATGAAGTCATCACCCTCGGTAAGTGCTGCAAGAGCACCTTGGTTGGCGAAGAAACCGGTGGAGAAAAGGATGACCGCCTCGCGCTGAAGGAAATCAGCCAAGGCCTCTTCCAGATCATTGTGCAGGGAAATTGTGCCGTTTAGCAGGCGGGAGCCGGTGCATCCTGCGCCGAACTTACGGGTTGCCTCGCACGCGGCTTCCACGACACGCGGATCTTGAGCGAGGCCGAGGTAGTTGTTCGACCCGATCATGATCTTCTCCTTGCCCTCGCAGACGACATGGTTGCCGTAGCTTTGCTCGATGCAACGGAAATAGGGATAAAACCCCTGTGCCCGAGCCACGGTGGAATCGCTATACTCCCGGCACTTCTGGAAGAGATCTCTGGACATTTCTGCTAGGGGTAGAAATTCGCATGAATCACTGAGCGTGTAAATGCTTTCATGCCATCCGCAACACACCAAAAGGGGTATGAAACGGATAAAATCGGGGCGACAGGATTATCCCGGCAAGCCGGGCTCTGCAAAAATGGCTTCGCTCCAGAGCAATGCGCTGTCGCGCGGGCAGTCAAACTCAAGTTCTCATCCTGTCGCAGGATAAAATCGGGGCGACAGGATTCGAACCTGCGACTTCTTGGTCCCAAACCAAGCGCTCTACCAAGCTGAGCTACGCCCCGGAAAAAAATACCCTACGGAAGGATTGGTTTGGGGGGAAGGGTTAAAGTGACTCCACCGTTACCGCCGTTCCATAGCAGAGCACCTCGGTGGCTGACAGATTCGCCCCAAGATCGGAAGCATCGTAGCGGACGCCCACAATGGCATTCGCCCCGAGTTCGGTCGCATGGGCAATCATGGAGTCATAGGCATGCTGTCGTCCCTGCTCGCACATCTCGGTGTAGGCGCCTATCCGGCCACCGATGATGCTCTTGAGCCCGCCGAGGATCCCTTGGGCGATGGTGGGGGAGCGGACAATAATCCCGCGGACCAGCCCCTTGTGAGAGGTAATCCGGTAACCCGGGATTTCAAAAGTCGTGGAGACAATCATCACGCAGCCCTACCCTCTGCGTCGGCTTTGAGCCACTGCCAGAGGTTTTCGAGACCCGCTGCGACGCGGTGTTTGGTGGCGGCTAACTCCTCCTTGGTGAAGGTACCCGAGGCCGGCTTCTCGCTAGCGTAGAGGTAGTATTTGATCTTGGGCTCGGTGCCCGAAGGGCGGACCGTGACTTTCCAGCCGCCCTCGGTCTCAAAAGTGATCATCGCCTCCTTGGGGATGAGTTCGCCTTCGGAGTCGTGAAGATCCTGAGTAGCATAGTTCAGTACGGAGATCACCTTGGCTCCTGCGATTTCAGCTGGTGGATTTCCAGCATAGGAATCGACGAGTTTCGTTATCTTGGCAGCGCCTTCGGCCCCGTCGAAGGTAAGCGACTCGCCACGTTCAAGGTAGAAACCGTATTCGGAATAGATCCGGTCAAGCAGGGTGACGACGGTGATTCCCTGCGAGGCCGCATAGGCGGCCACCTCGGCAAAGCAAATAACAGCTGCATTGCCATCCTTATCGCGGACGAAATCACCTGTGTTGTAGCCATAGCTCTCCTCACCTCCGAAGACGAAGAAGAGCGAATCCTTCAGACGCGCATCACGGGTCTCCTCCTCAGAGAGATCGCGGTATCGGGCACGGATTGCCTCGGGGAGCTTCTCCTCATAGGCACGCTGCTTGTCTCCGATGTATTTGAAGCCGGTGAGGGTCTCGACGCATTTCACGCCAAAGCCGAGAGCGATCACCTTCTGCAGATCAGTCGTGACAAGGCTCTTGATGACGACGG
>RFPR01000114.1 GCA_009928265.1 Pseudomonadota bacterium
CCCGAACCTCGACCGCGTCAGAGTCGTTCCCGTACCACGCCGTGAGCGGCACGGTGAGCGTGCGGAACGGCCCGAGATCGGACGTGTAGTCAGGGCTCGAAGGGTCTTCGTTGTTCAGTTCAGCGACCGCAGCCCCAGGCCCGGCCATCACGTCGCCCTCTGCGATGTCGAACTCCCACTCCACGCGCGAGGCGACCGACTCCGCCGGCTGCGGCTCCTCCGCCTCCTGTGTCTCGACCTTATGGGCGAGGGCGACGCATCGCCGCATCACGGCCCGGATCGTGTCGGCGGCGAGCCCGAGCACCTTGCGGGTGTCTTCGTTCGCCTGCTCTCGCCATGCAGCCTTGGCACAGAGATCGGCGACGATCGCCGGGGCGGGGAGTTCGCGAGGTTGTTCAGCCATCGGCGTCACCACCTTCCAGAAGCGATACCGGGCCTGCCCGGATTGCCATGTGACGAGGTCGTGGCGTCTGAGAGCCTTCAGGTGGGCCACAGCGGAGTTTGGAGAGGCGAAGCGGAACTGCTTGCAGATTTCGCGAACGGTCAGTGCGTAGCCGTGGTCGGCGTAGAACCGGGCGATGAACCCAAGAACTTCACGCTGGCGGTCGGTGATCGTCACTGGCTCGTCGGTCGTGGTCATAAGCCCTCCTTGGCTGCTGCTAACTTTCTACGGGTACGTTCAAATGCTTCGGCGTCTTCGCCCGTGAATGGCTTTGGTGGCGGCGCTTGGTTGCCAAAGTCACGCCCTTGCTTGGCGGCCCGCTTCGGGTTGTTCCACTTTCCGCCAAGAACCTCGTCAACGAATCCTGGCTTGCAGAACTGGTTCAGCGTCACCGGGTCGCTGAAGTACAAGCACTTAGGCAGGTGCTGAATTGCGTGTATCGCGTGCTCAAGCCAACCGTCCTCTGCCAACGCAGCCTTTACCGTGTCTGACGGCCTTGAAGAACGCCATTTGACGCCTACGCCTGCGTTCCACGCCTGCCGAAGGCTAGGCCAATGCTCCTCCCACGCGCACGCACGTGCGGAAGAAGAAGTATCCTTCATGGACATGGACATGGGAGCATCTGCACTAGCAATGCGTTCGCATTGCTCAGGCATGTCTGGCGGCTTTTCGGGCATTTCTTGGGCACCGCCTGACACGTCGCCAACGGCCCATCTTGTGGAGGCAGACTGACGAGCCCGCTCGCTCCGTTCATGGGACTTTGACCGTTCGTGCTCCAAGCGGATGTTCCGGCGCTTGCCGTCCTTCCACACAGGAAACTTTTGCGAAACCAGATCCCAGCAGTTTGTGATGCCAGGAGACATGAGCTCGAGGCGGGCCAGGTCATCAGGCAATCCGGCCTGCTCCCACTGGAGAGCAAGCAAGCTGATGTAGTGACCGCGCTCCTCAGCAGTCCAACCGCCGGTGGCGGTCAGGAAGTCGCGGCCGAAGAATGGAAACCAAGAACTCACGACACAACCTCAAGCCGAGCCGTTTGATTTGCATGGCAGTCGTGTTGGACGGAAAACATTTCTGCCAGTGTCGGCGGACGTAGGTCAGGAATGTCATCACCAACCTCGCCATTTGCGTCAGCCTGGTGCCATAGTTCAACAAGCACTTTCTCAGGCATCTTCGTTCGGCATTCAGAAAGCACTCGGACAGGAATTAACTGGCACCACTCAAGTGGCGCGTGGTTCCTTCCGCACGAAAGCCAAACCTCAAAGCAAAACGCCAAATCGTCTTCGCCAATATCAACAGTGCAAAGAGATTTGGGTGTCCAAGAAACTTCGCTGTATTTGCACGCAGAATGGCACAGAGGGCAGTGAATAAATCCATCTTTCACAAGACGAAGACAATTCATCAGAGTTTGCCCTGCCGTTGCCGTGTTCTCCTGCTTGTTAAAAAGCGGTCTTCGGCTTTCAATCAGTCCAGATTCAACGCTCTTGGCAGACTCGCGGCTTGAGAGCTTTGACCATGCAAGCCTGTCAACAAGATGCCACCACCACTTATCTCTAGCATGCTGCGTCATCCTGTCAGACGGTGAATCACTGATTCCGATATACAACAAAACGTCTTCTGCCTCGTCTTTTGAAGCAGCGTGGAACGCTTCGTAAATCCAGCACTCAGCCATCACTTCGCCCTCCAATCACCGGCCATCCTTGGCCCCCTTCGTTCTGTACCACTCCCGCCGGAAGTCCTCGAACCGCATCTGCCCGCCGTCCACCCGGTGAGCGTGGTAGGCGATCACGCACGTCTCGAGCTCCGGGTCTGTCTTCTCGGCGTCGCGCTGCTTGCGGTCGGCCAGGTCGGCACGCTCGCGGAGGCGGCGCTGTTCTGCCCAAGTGTTACTGGACTGCAGCGCCATCCGTGGCCTCCGTTTCGTAGATCTTCCATTCATTGCGGCGACGCTTCATCAAGTCTATGTACCGCTGATAGGCGGCCGTCTTAGTTGGGCTGAAGCCAAGCCAACGGCACCAGTAGTCATTCCGCAGAATCGACTTGGCGATCTTCCGCCAACTAGGAGCCTTGCCGAGCGTCTCAAGTTTCTTGTCGGCTTCGTGCGGAATCTCGTCTGGATAACCGCGCGTTTTCCACCACTTCAGGTAGACGGCGATTTTGTTTTTGTAGTGCTCGGATGTTCGCGGTGGCATTGAGCCGAGCAAAAAGTGAACGTAAGACTTCCACGTATGCCCTCTAGGGCACGCAATGTCACCCTTTCCGAGCATGTTGCCGCGCTCGTTTCCGTAAAGGGCTCCCGTGTTGGCCCCGGCTACTCGCTCGACGAGCTTGGCCCACATTGATGGTTCCACTACTTGATACAACCAGAGGCTCTGCCGCTGCGTGTCGCCGAACGGCTCGCAGATTCGCATCTGGTGAATCGTCATTCCGGCCTGGTGCATCCGGTCATAGAGCCGGTTGTAGGTCGTTCCGCTCTTGGCGGCGTATGTCCAGATGTCCTCCGTCTGCCAGTCATAAATCGGGTAGACGTTCCAGCAATCGTCGACCACGTTTGTCGTGTACGGCTTGCCGTCAAGCATCGGCTTTTCACGGGCGACCGTGCGAAAACGATTGAGGCTTTCCTGCGTTCGAATGCCAACGAAACAAGCCGTTCGCTTGCCGCGCCCATACCACTGAGCGAAAAGCGGCACGAACTCCTCGAACATCATGTTTGGCACATAGAAGTCGAAGAAATCGCCGCGCTTGATTGCAATGTCCTCTTTCTCGCGAACCCACGTCTTGTTTTCGTCCCACGCAATCCACTCAGGCTCGTGCTGCGAGCAGCCATTCCACGTTGTCATGGGGATAGCGACCCAATACGGCTCGATCCACTGCGCGTATTGGTCAAACATCCGGCGGGCGTGCTGAATCGTGATCGTGAATTGACATTCCCAGTCGATAAACAGCACGCCAATCGTTTTGTTGCGTCGCTTGGCCTCCTCCATAATGAGGTGCATCATGGCCGTCGAATCCTTGCCAGCACTGAATGAGCAGTAGATTCGCTCAAAGTTGTCGAACGTCCACGCAATACGCTCGCGCGCCGCTTCAAGGACGTTCTTTCCAAGCATTCGCTTAGGCATCTGACTGCTCCATCCAAACAAAGTTCTTTGATGACTTGGTTTTCTTAAATCCGGCTTTAGAGAACGCCGGAGCACTCGACTTTGTGCATACTGCCCGAAGTCGTCCGCCGTGTATTGCGACGGCTTGCTTCAGCAAGGCAGCGAACAAACCTTTCTTGCGATAAGACTCAACGACAAAACAGTCGGACACTAGCCGGCCGCGAACGGACACCCAGCCAACCATTCGCTTCCCGTCAAAAGCAGCGATCCAGTTTTTGTCTTCGTCGTCATACGGGTGGACGCCGACTTGCTTCGCCACATCCCTGCTGCCAAACACAGGCCCAAAGTGCCTGTAGAAATCCTTGTCACTTCGGTTCATGTTACGGATGCGAATCGTCATAGAAGGCAAGCTCCAATTGGGGGTTTCGTCTGGTGCGGTACTTCCACTCGTCAATCACGCGATCCGCAATCCTGTTGGCTTGCAGTCGCTCCGCATCAGTAATCATTCCCCACGCAGCGCGAGTCAAATGCTCTGGAACTTTCTCGGCAAAAGCGCAAGCCGCTTGCCCTAGCCAGGCCCGGTTGTTCGGCGGTTCGTGAAGGTTTGTTTCACTGGCAATTTTCCACTCGCTTGTCACGTCACGCATTGCAGCCGCAAGACGATTCGGGTCACAAAGCAGCGAAGCCGCAGCCGTCGTCAGCCGCTTCTCATCTTCGCGTGGAACGTCGCGATACATGCCGGCCCGCCAGTCTTCCCATTCGGTATATGGGCGAAGATCAACCTTCATCTAATTCCTCCTCGATTCGCTCCGCCTCCCACGCCTGAGAAAAGTCGCGATCGGCAAACAGTTCCGCCAGCCCGCTCACCTGCGTGAGCCTGAGCACTTCGTCTGGGTCCATGCCGAGCTCTTTTCCGATCTTCTCGTCTGACCAACGGCGGCGCTTCAGGTCGATCACGATTTCCGACATAGCATCGACCCTGTGCTTTCCGCGTGCGCGGTTGTGCCGGATCGTCGCCGCCATCCTGTCGCCCTTATCTAGCCGCGTGTTGTTGATTGACACGATCGGCAAGTAGCCGAGCACGCGACCTCGCACGAGGTCGCTTTCCTTGCCGACGCGGTGTCGGTGGAAGCCATCGACAACTTCATGCACATCGTCGCGTTGCCACGAAACGATTGGCTGCGTGTACCCGTCCTCCGTTATGGAGTGCTCGAGCAACTTCATCTCTGGCGGGGCAACGCTATTGGGGTTGTAGTCGTTCGCTTGGACTGTCTCGTTCTTGACCCATAACACAAGATCGACGGGCTCATCTTTAAACGGGCTAGCCTCGTGAAGCATCCGCCTTGCTTCGTTGAGAAAAGCCACGGCGTCATCGGTGCCAAGCTTCTTAAGTTGCGCGCAGAGCTTCTTGACCTCGGCCGTCATCGCCTTGACGGCGGCCGGTTGTTTCTTAGCCATGTCGGTGCCTCCGGTTTGCCTTTGATCGAAAACCATTGGCAATTGCATATCCGTTGCGATCACTTAGCAAACCTCCTGTTTTTCAGCCAAAACTTTCCATTCCGCCCCGCCGCGTCGAAGCAGCTTCGTGCCTATCACGAGGGCGGCGTCGATCAGACTGCGGCCGGGATCTTGGCCTGGGCGTGGTACTTGAGATCGGTTGTCGTGTCTCGACGCCATGCGTTCCAGGCGTGCAGGCACTTGACAAACATCTCGCGCGGAGAAACCAAGCCAGACGAATGCCGCGATGTCTTCGATCCGAGCACGGCCTTACCAAGAAGAAAACGATTTAGCACTCGGTCAGGAGTCTTCGGGGTTGATCCGGTTCCGTCTCTTACGGCCAGCCAAAACTCGTTCGCGTCGCGACGGCTTTTCTGGTAGCTCGCGTGCATCGCGGCTACCACGGACGATCTCCACAAAAGGCGAGAAGATTCTTTGTTGCCACTATTTCCGAGCACAGCGTGCACCCACGCGACGAACATCTTGTTGTTCTCATCAAGCAGGCACTCGGCCCGCTCCGCAGCCGGGATCTGCGCGTACTGGTCGCCGTGCTTGCAGTAAGCAATTGCCGTCACGCACAGATTGATGATTTTTGTGGGCAGTTCAGACAGTTCTGGATCGATTGCCGCGAATGCCCTGTTGATGTCGTTCGTAGTCCGCACTTGTGCGCGGCTGTCAAATGTTGCGTACAGCCTTGCCACGTCATCAATGTCATCGCAGTGATAGTGCTCGATCGTCGCATGGATCGGCTGCGGAAGCTCTTCGTACTCTGCAAACAGATTGCTCGTGTGCTTACCGTTCACGCGATATGTCGCCTGCGTTTCGTTGCAGTGAACCGTCGCCCACTGCACTGGACGAAACAGGCCAGCGGCCAGCATCTTCCGATAAGCCTCGACACGTTTCGGATTCAGAGGCCTGTCGTGAGGAACCGGATCCATGTCGCGAAACTTGATCGCCAGCGACTGCGTGACTTTCTCGGTCTTCGGCGTTCCAACAAGTTCGTATCCCATGCCTTATCTCCTTTGCTTTCGTGTCCATTCACCGAACCCCGGCCGCACGTCAACGCGACGCCGCCGAAACTTGCCACTCCCGCTCCCGCCGCCCGCTCGCACTCTCGACGAGCCGCCCCGTCTCCTCGATCAGCCCGGCCTTCGCGAGCTCGTGCAGCCGCTTCCCGACTTGGTGGGCGACCAGGCCGCAGCGTTCCGCGATCGCAGACGCGCCGCCTGGGGCTGCGCGGAGCGCCTCGAGGATCGCCCGGTGGTGCTCGCCGGCGAACTCACGCACCCGGGCCGCGGCGGCCTTGCTGGTCGCTGGGTTCGACTGCCGGAAGAGCGGGAGGTCGGCGACGCGGGTGATGGTGTCGAGGTAGTAGTCGGACATTGAAAGCCTCCTTGCTTTCGTTGTTCACATGAGGGCAGGCGTCTTCGGTGTCTTCGTCCTGAGTTGTGCCCAATCGCAGTACGCTTGCTCGAACAGGGCGGGGCTCCGGTGCCCGAGATGCAGCCGCCCGGCTCCCGCCTTCTCCATCTCGACGTGCGTCGCCCCGCTGCGGCGGAGGAACTTCGACGTGCCGCCGATGCCGATCGAGTCGATCAGCACCCGCATCCACCGCATCGCCATCCTGCGACCGCAGGCCCAGCCGAGAATCCGCCCGTCGGGTGATTTCGCGAGCATCGCGTCGATCGCCGTCAGGCACGCCGGGGTGAGCGGTCGCGTGAGAGGATCGCCGGTCTTGGACTGCACCCACGCGAGGGCATCGTCGCGGAGGTTGTCCCGCGTGAATGCCATGCAATCGCCGAAGCGGCTGCCGGTCTCGTAGCAGACGAGCACCCAG
>RFPR01000115.1 GCA_009928265.1 Pseudomonadota bacterium
CAGTTTTTGCAACCCCGCGAAGGTGAGGAGAAACACATGGAAGCTCTGTGTGTTGATTTCAGTGCGCTTTCTAGCGCACTGAACGCGCTTTGCGTGCTTGTGGGCACGCTGGCATCCGTGTTTCTCGGCGCATACCTTGCGTCGGGGAAAGGGTTCTCTCCCTCCGAGTATTATGAGGAGGAGGATGAGAGGGAGCGTGTGTACTGGCGCACACAAAGGCTTCTGGCCTGTGTGCGCTGGGAAAGGGCGCGAAAGGTACATTCGACGCGAAAGGTTCGCGTCGATCGCGACGATACTATTCCCACCCTTCCGCTTTTCCCGGAAGGGGTAATCTACCTGGAGGCGAGATGAGAACCGCAATCTTCGTGGTCGTAACGTGTTTAGCGCTGTTTTTGTGCGGCTATATGGTCGCTCAAAAGTTGCACGGCGTGTTAAGCTACCGAGTATCGGCACTTGCGTGTCGGTACTGAACTACAAAGCCGCAAGCCTATTGCTTGCGGTTTTGCGTGGTGAAATCACCGCGCAACAGGCAAATGCTGCACTAGCTCCCGACAAGCCAAAAGCTTGTGTTGTGGGGCGTTTCGGCGTTTGTCTTACTCATGGACAAACAAAGGAGGAGTGTGATGTTCGTGACGTTCGTGACTAAGCGGCCGTTTCTGGCCGCAGTATTGGTCACGGTGGCATTGTGTGCCATCGTGGGGCCATTCCAGACGGGGGCCTGGTATCACCAGGCGTTCGTCGCTGTATGGCGAGGAACGATTGCGTTCCTACGAGGGGCTTTCTGAGATGGAAAGTCTATGGTTCGTTCACCCCGACATGAATGTGTCGGGGTATGGTTCTATCGCTGAAGAGAACCGTGAGAAGGCGGCAAACCTCTTCGTACAGGAGGCGTTCACGTTCGGCGCGTATGATGAATGCGCGCCCGTCGCACAGGTCCTACTTTTGCGAGACACCGCGCAGGTTCGCGTGGATTATCTCCATGCAATTGCACTCTTTTCGGATTTTCTGGAGTTTATGCATGCGTGACGAACAAGAAGAGCTGTTCGGGGCAATGTTGTTCGTTGCCCTGATGATCGGGTGGATCACTCTGTGGGTGTTCGCCCCTTTTCTGTTGGAGTAAACATGCGGCAATGCACTGAGTGTGGAGTGGAGTTCGACCCTCGGTCCCGTGCAAAGCGGGAAGCCGGGGGTCTCGTGTCTCATTGCCCTGAGTGCTCGTCTGACACTCCAAGGGTTTTGGGTGTGACGTCAGGGGACGGCAAGCAAGCTTCCGTTTCCATCGTGCGTCCCGCCACACAAAGTGATCGGGCTGCATTCCTGCACTATTGGCAACGCGCCACAGGTTTGCATCGGGGCAAGAGCTGTCAGCTAGACTCCAGGCTCACTACGCCTGGATTCACTGTGGCTCTGGTGCACCAGAGCGAGGCTACTAATCATAAAGGAAAAGCATGAGAGTGCATAGTGAAGTGTTGCGTAGGTACTTGGCATACCTGGTATCTACGAGGCACGAACCAAAGCAACGTGGGTGGAGGCGAAGCCTTATCAAGGCTTTGGTGGCCTCTATCCGTACACTGGAAGCTAACTGAGGAGAGTGTCATGAGCCGAATCAATTCCGCAGCGTTCGATGACCCCAGGGTTGCCGCCATCGAGGTAACCCCTATGTGGGCGGGTGACCTGCCCATCTCTGATGTGGATAACGCGCTGCTTCTGGAGGGCGTGCCGCAAGAAATCCTGCCCAAGGCACCGTCTCGTGCGGTTGCCATGCGTCGGGCATTCGATACTGTGGCGCCACGTGGCGCCAAAATCGACATGTTGCCCAAAGGTTTGGGCGTGGCCATGTCCCTCAAGGACGTGTCCAAGCTCGACCTGGAGGAGCTTTCGAAGCTCCAGGGTTGTGAAGTGCGGGAGGCGTCAAGCTACCGCTCAACACTAACCGCAAAGATTTCCGTGCAAAACGTGAACGGCACGGAGATTGAGAGTCTCTCGTTCTCTCCGGACGATCACCCAATGGTCCCACTTTTGCGGGAGGTTTACTCCGCTAAAAAGGAGTACTACAAGGCAAGCGAGGACCTGTCCGTGTGGTTCTCGCAGGCTGTAATCCCTGCATGTGGAGGCATCGGTAAGCGCGCCCGTGGAGGCGTGTATTACGTTCCTTCTTACAAGCGGGAACTGCTTCTACAGGTAGCGCGTGCACTTGAGAGTATCTCGCGCTCGCACTCCATCGACCGTCAAGTCGCAGGACAAAGCTTTCCCGTGTACCTGCTCGACCACGGCGGAAAGCTTTGTCTGGAGCCCCGAGCTTCTGACGATGCGGCTGCAATGGAGATCGTAGTTGACGGCGTGATTCGAGACGCCGACGCTGCACTGGATGACATTGCGGCTGCTCTGGAAGCGACGGACGGAAAGGCGCCCGGAAAGCGGGCACTGAACACAAAGCGTACAGAATGCGCTAAGCTGGAGGCTGAGATCGCGAACTGGGAGAAGGTGGCCAGCGTCGGTCTGGACCTGCTCCGAAATCGCATCGAAGAGCTTCGAGCAGCTATCGGCGTGGCCGAGCTGGCTGCTGAAATGGCTGATGTGAAGGACGCATGACGTTCCCTGGGTTTAAGGTTTCCTAGACACGAAACATACATTTTGAGGTAAATCAATCATGCTCTGCACCAATCTGCTCGCTATTTCTATCCAAGCCAACATCTCCACGCTCCTCGTGGGCGACCCTGGAGTCGGCAAGACTGCCATCCTGGAGGCGCTCGTCGAGCAGCTACAAGAGAAGAAGTACGGGGGAAAGGATTTCCCCCTTGTCATCACGAACGCCGCCCAGGCGATGCCTGAGGACCTGGGCGGTGCCCAGGTCCCCAATCACGAGACGCGTACCATGGATGCGTATTCCATGGGCGCAATCAAGGCGCTAATCAAGGCGGGAAGAGGTGTGCACTTCCTGGACGAGTATGGTTCTTGCGGTCCCCAAATGCGGGCCGCATGTCTCTCGGTCTTCGAGGGTCGTGTCTACGGTGACGTGCGACTTAGCAATGTGTGCGTCGTTGCCGCAATGAACCCACCAAGTATCGCGACCAACGGGCAAGACATGTCTTTGCCAGAGTCCAATCGGCCATTCTGGATTGAGTGGGCCGTGGATGACAGTGCCTGGTTCGACTACTTGCTAGGAGGGAAGGGTGCGGTCTCTACCTTCCCGATCTTGCCCGATGACTTCGAGAAGACGCACCTTCCCAAGACCAGGTCTCTCGTGGCAATGTATCTCAAGCGCAATCCCAAGAGCATCCACGTCCAGCCCCCGCCCGAGAAGGCTACCTCACCGTGGCCTTCGCGTCGCTCTTGGACCAACGCGGCAAAGATGTTCGCCGCAGTTTTGGCTGCTGGCTTCGCAATCGAAAGCGACGAGGTCCACGGAGCAGTCAAAGGCTTTGTCGGACAGTCTCACGCCGACGAGTTCTTCCGGTGGGTCAAGGACATGGACCTGCCCGACCCCGAGGCGCTTCTTGCGAGTCCCAAGAACGCATTCGGTATGATCCCGAACAAGCACGACCGCGCCATCGCGTGTCTTGAGTCTGTCGCTGCTGCGGCAATCGAGGACCGTCCCAACAAGGTCAACCGATGGGCCGCAGCGTGGGAAATCTTGGAGCCTGTGATTAACAGTCACCAAGACCGCGCCATGAGTGCAGGTGCAATTCTTGCAACCAGGATGCCCGCAGGTGCGATGTTCCCCCCAGTTGCGGCCAAGATTCTGAAGGTTCGCAGGGACATGGGCATTTCCAAGGCAGGAATCTGATGCGTAGGTAATAGAGGGATAGGGCTAAGCAAACACTTGGCCCTTGACCTGTGCTACCAACTTAATAAGGAGAAAAAGATGCAAGCTAGACCACAGATTCGCAAGCAGTTCTCAGGTGGTGCGACTGTTGTGAATGACGACACGGTTGAAGACCTCATCGCAAACGCAAGGCTTTTGGCCGAACGCGCTGTGCCGTCGTTCATTAGCGCGCTGCGGGCGTGCAACGTGGTAGTCACACGAGATATCCCCACCGCTGCCGTAGACATGTATTGGCGCGTGTACTGGAATCCTGACTTCACTAAGTTTCTTGCCAAGATGGCAGAGTCTGTCAGTGCGGCAACTCCGTGCCCGTCTTGTGGTGCGACTAGCCATCACAAGCTTGCATACATCGCAGGCACTTGGATCCACGAGGCTGGACACCGCGTGTTTCGTCACCGAGAAAGGTTTGACTCCCTGGGTCTTGTGGACCCTGGAAAGTGGAACGAATGTACTGACGCGGAGATGGACGACGACATTCCGGGTATCGGTAAGTCTGCGGCTGAGGCCGCTACCGCTAAGAATGAACTCTTGCCGCAAATCTGTCTCGACAAGTGGATGCTGGTGGACGAGAAGGCGCAGCGAATTGCAAACACTTCGGAGGAGTTCTGGGCTGCCGCTATTCCCTGGGATCAAAACAACAAGGATCCTAAGTACAAGAAGGTTCCGTCTGCATGGTACCCAGACACCATCGGTCAGCCCGAGGGATGGATTGCTGAGAACTACTACACGGCGTACGAAAAGAAGCAAGAACAACAGGGACAGAGACAGGGACAGGGGCAAGGGCAAGGGCAAGAACAACAGGGACAAGGACAAGGGCAAGGGCAAGGGCAAGGACAGGGGCAAGGGCAGGGGCAAGGGCAGGGGCAAGGGCAGGGGCAAGGGCAAGGACAGGGAAAGCCTTTCCCCAAAGTGGGACCTGGCAGTGGTGGTGCGGATCACGGGTCCGGGGTGTGTGGTGACCAACGTCCATGGGAAGACGGAAAGCCAGGAGAGTCAAAGGACGGACTAAATCCAAATGCGCCAGGCGTAACCGAGGCTGAGGGAAACGCGGTACGGCGCGACGTGGCAGTAGCAATCAAGAAGCAAAAGGAAAACGGAAGAGGAACCCTGCCGGGTGGCTGGGAAATCTTTGCTGACGCGGAACTACAGACCCCCAAGGTACGGTGGCAAGACCGTATCCGCGCAGTTGCAAGGCAAGCAATCTCTCGTGTGAGAGGGGAAAGACTCAATACATATAGACGGTTGTCCAGGTCTACGATCGTAAACAACTGTACAGTAGTCAAGCCAAGCACGTATGAGATCGTCCCAACCGTCTGCGTAGTTCTCGACACTTCAGGGTCCATGGGAAGTGGCAGGCGGTCGCGACTTGAGCGAGGAATGTCAGAGGTAGAGGCTATCCTGAAGCTCAACAAAGTGAAGAGCTACTTCTTGGACTGTGACGCAAACGTTTACGGCACAGCACAGGAAGTGAAGTCTATCCGCACAGCAAAAGTACACGGGGGAGGTGGAACGGACATGCGTGTTGGCGTGAAGGCTGCACGAAAGCAGAAGGTCAAGCCAGACGTAATCGTGTTGCTTACGGATGGAGACACACCTTGGCCTAGTGCGGATGACGTGAAAGGCGTAACCGTCATCACTGGAATCGTGCACGAGAATGGAACCAATGGATGTCCAGAGTTCATGAATCCTGTACACATCGACACTGATGGTTGACGACTGAGACCGAGCAGCTATATTACCCCAAGCAGCTTGCTTGCCTTGTTGCTCGCCCAAGCGAGCACTAGCCCAAATGGTGGAATGGCAGACACCGAGGACTTAAAATCCTCTGTTCGAAAGAACGTGTGGGTTCGAATCCCACTTTGGGCAAAACCTTCCGGTAGACAAACAACACAAACAGAGAGAGAGAACAAAATGGCAAAGAAGACCGTTAACACCGAGACCAAGACCGAGACCGAGACCGAGACCGTGTATGTGGTGGCCACGAATACTTCTCGTGGCGTGTATTTCGGAGAGCTGAGGGATGAGCCGAAGCGAGGGGAACCGCTGCGCTTGCATAACGTGCGCCACTGCTTCACCTGGAACTGTTTTCCTGAGGCGAAGGGAGTGTGGGGCTTGGCGCTAAAGGGACCTGCAAAGGGATCCCAAATCGGGCCTACCATCTCTTCGCTTGTGATTCACGCTGATTTCCAGTACGCACCATGCACTTCCGAGGCCGTGACCGCTTGGAAGGCGGCAAAGTGGGAGTAAGCAAGCAAACTGCCTAACGCAGTTGAAATAGGGGTGGCGTGAGACGGCTGTTAATCACATTTAAGAAGTCTCTCACGCCACCCCTATTACTTTTTATTTGGGGCGTTGGTGTAAAGGTCGCACACCAAACTTTTAATTTGTCTGGAATGGGTTCGATTCCCATACGCCCCAGTACACGAGGAAACATGTCCCACGCTAGATGGTAACGGTGACGGTTACAGTACCGGTTACGGCAAAGGTCACGGTCACGGTGACGGTTACGGTTACAGTTACGGTAACGGTATCGGTTACGGTAACGGTGACGGTTACGGTAACGGTCACGGTGACGGTGACGGTAACGGTTACGGTAACGGTAACGGTACCGGTTACGGTGACCGTATCGGTAACGGTGACGGTAAAGGTGACGGTAACGTTCACGGTAACGGTTACGGTAACGGTTACGGTAACGGTAATGGTGACGGTGAAGCAGTATTGAAGGAGATGGGAATCCCTAAGGCTCTAAAGCACTTGTTTCTCCCACTATCAAATGAAACCTTAGAGCTAGCTAACGCACTACTTAGTTGTAATACCTCTCTTGAGTATGAGAGTATCCTAGGTATTCTAGAACTTAGGAGAGATGTATGTCTACGCTAGAAGGTAACGGTTACGGTAACGGTCACGGTAACGGTAACGGTAACGGTGACGGTAAAGGTGACGGTAACGGTTACGGTGACGGT
>RFPR01000116.1 GCA_009928265.1 Pseudomonadota bacterium
GGAGCAAGCGTCGGAGGGGATTCCTACAACGGGACGGGTGGCGGAGCGACGGCGCTCTCCGGATCAGGGCTGAATCTGGGAGTCGAGAATCTCAGCGTGGAAAGTGCCCAGAACGCCCTGACCACCGCAATGAAGGGCGCGAGCAGAACCTTCAAAAGTCTCAGTCAACTCGATGCATTCGCCAACGAAATCATCCGCGATGTCAACGAGGGGGTGAAGGTTTACAAATTCCTTCTCGAGAAAGAAGAGTTGGAAAGCGCCGCGTCACAACTCGCTTCCCTCTTCACCAAGGGGGAGTATCTGCCGAGCGTCCGCCTCCTGACCCAGGACGAGAAGAGGAAGACCCTGGCCTATGCCCAGCTCTGCAACCGTCTGGTGAACGCCGCCAACTCGGGGAACATCGATGTCCTGACCGATGTTGTGGACAAGATGAAGAAGATGAATCCCAGCTTCGACGACGCGGAGATCCACGCGAAACTCGAGGGGGTCAAGACCGCCAGCAGGTTGCTCGTGGCACAGGCGAGGGTAGCCGCGGCAAGGGGGGATCTGCAGTCTGTCCAGACTCAGATCACCCGGGCAGCTGCGCTTTGGCCCAACAATCCCGACATCTCCAATTTCTCGGCGGATATGGGCAAAGTATCAGAAAAGGCCAGTCCGCAGGTTCAGGCATTGAGTGATTTCGATCAACTGTATGGTCAGAAAAACTACCGTGCCATTTACGAGGGGATTGATCGCTTCGGTGTTGCCGTGGCTGCCGATGATTCCGCGAAAGCCGCTAATCGTAAGGCAATGATTCAAGAGGTTCGCAACAGAATGATGGAGGTGGAAAAGGCCATCATGAAAGCGCAGGAGGTCGACCGACGCGGAGACCATGCCGGAGCTTGGGAAGGCCTAGAGATCGCTTTTGAAAAGTATCCTGACGATCCCAAGCTCACTCAGATGAGGGCGGATCTCACCACGCAGGCCTCCGATTTCGTCCATGACATCCGTCAGGCCAAGGCCTTGGAGGAGAAGAAGGATTACGGCTCGTCGCTGGCTTGGTATCTTCGTTCCCAAAGCCGCTACCCGATGAGCGATCTTTCCAAACAGGGCATCCAGCGGGTCGTGAAGCAGATTCTTCCCGACGCCAACTGAAGCATCGGGCCACGGGGAAGCGTCGGAAATGGCGATCCCGCGAAACCTTTATTCCCAATTGGAGTATGGCTCGATCGCGCGGGCCGCGGTCTCGGATCTGAGGAATGCCGCGCGCTCCTCCTGCGTGCCGAAAAGATAGAGCGCATAGCCTCCGAAGCCACCGCCGCAGTATTTGCGGCCGACGCATCCCTGAGCCTCGGGGAGAGGTGACATCCCTTCGCCGAGTTGGACGGCGTAGGAGGCCGCGATCCCCTTGCCGAGCGTGGCGACATCACCCTTGAGAACACCCTCCCGGGCGATGTGGCCGGCCTTTCCGATCGCCGCATAATCCCGTTTCTGATCGGCCATGGAGGGAGTGTCGTGCGATTTCCCGCTCCACCAGAGAGCCATCAGTCCACGAAGCATGGATCCGTCATTCTTGAACTCGAGGGAGGGTTTCTGCCCGCTTCGCCAGACGCAGAGCCCGGTCTCGCGGATCACCGCGGGATCCTGCCAGCCGACACCGAGATCGATCTCCTCCTCGACTCCCGTATTGCCGTTGAGGAGAGCCCAGGCGCCGCTGCCACCCAGTCCGGCATTGCGCTCATAGCCCCAGTCCCGCAGCGAGACCTTGGGTTGGATGGCACAGTTGACGATGAAATCGCCGGGCCGTGCATGACGCGGCACATCGAGCCACCCTCCCGCGAAATCGACGCGCAGCGGGGCATCCTTCGGAGCCCGGATCCATTTCACTAACTGGGACGTGGAGACGGGTTCATATTGGGGAGGGGTCTTGGGGAGGATGATGTACTCAGCCCCGACCTGGGTGCAGAGTTCCCGCTTGATTGCGCCATACTGGTCATCCTCGGTGACGGCCAGAATGGTGGGCTTGAGCCGAAGGAAGTCATCCTTGAAGTCGAGACCGTGTTCGGTGCCCTTGCCGATGACGACTTGGTCGATCATGTCGAGTGCCTCAAGAATCCCCTTTTTGTGCTCGTCGGGGAGCGATGAACGTCGTTGCTTGTGCGCCCAGAGCACCTCCTCGGAGGCGAAGGAAACAGTGAGAAAATCCCCCAGTGCTTTGGCCTCGCGGAAGAACTGCACATGGCCCGCATGGATGATGTCGTAGCAACCGGAGACGAAGACGTGACGCATTCTTCCACCATGCCTCTAGGATTTCCCCCAGACAAGGAGTCGTTGAAAAAAACGGGTTGCTTCCACATCTGTGGGAGGGTTTTCTCATGGACTCAACCTATCCCCCTCATGCTCCTGCCGATCCTCCTCGCGGCGGCCACCGCCGTTTCCGTCCCCGAAGCCTCCACACATCAATCCGGCCCTTCCCTCAAGGTCATGACCGTCAGGGTTCCCATGCCCAAGTTCATCACCGAAAGGGAGGAACTCAGGTTCGACATCCCCTACCAGATTCCGGAACTCAACTGGGCGAACCAGCGCTTTTGGGATCCTTATGAGAGCCAGCGCAACAACACGAAAAACTGGTTCCAATCCGACTACGCCACGCTGAACTGGTTTGGTTTTCGCGACACACTCTCCTCCAAAGGCCTCGATATCTCTGCAAGCTACACCTCCGATCTGGCCGGAAATCCGGTCGGAGGGCAGAAAGCAGGCTTCACCTACTGCGACAACTTCACCATCGACCTCGAGTTCCAGACCGAGCCTCTACTCGGATGGCATGGAGGCACGCTCAGTGTCATCGGGATCGACCGCAACGGCAACAATCTCACCGCCCAGAACATCGGCAACCAGTTCACCGTCCAGCAGGTCTACGGCGGTACCGGCTTCATTTTCTATGGACTCGCTTACAACCAGCGCTTCCTCGACGACAGGGTAAGCATCAAGTTCGGACGCATGGCAGCCGGTGATGATTTCGCCTCATCCCCCTTCTACTGGCTCTACATGAACAACGGAATCGATGGAAACCCCCAGTCCCTCCCCGTGAACAACAACTTCTCCACGTATCCTTGGGCCGTTTGGGGCTCGCGTATCAGGGCTCTGACTACATCAACCACCGAAGCGATGCTTGGCGTTTATCAGGTCGCCCCGCAGACCGCCAAATCCTACCTGCACGGATTCGACTGGGAGATGAATGGAGGAGACGGGGTCATGGTAATCGCCCAGTACGGATGGGCCCCCGAGTTCTTCAAGCCTTCGGGTACTCCTGCAGCCAATCGTGATGATAAGTCGGTGGTGGACGGCAAGAAGTTCGCCGCACCAAGCACCGACGCCGTGCCCCACGGACTGCCGGGCCACTACTGGATGGGTGGTTACTACTCCACCTACTCCTATTCCCAGTGGCAGAGCACACAGAAGCAAAACGGCTCCTACTCGCTCTACTGTCATTTCGACCAGATGCTCTACCGGATGGATCCCTACAAGGATACGGGTCTCTCAGCTTGGGGCGCCTTCATGCTCACTCCGCAACAGAACACTGCCAAGATGCCGTTCCAGTATAATGGTGGCTTGGTCTACACCGGCATGATTCCGTCGCGCCCACGCGATCTCACGATCTTTGGCGTGGCCTACGGCAACTTCAGCGACAACTACGCCGCGGCCAAACAGACCACGCTCGGCGGTACGGCCAGCTACGAACTTGCATGGGAAGGTGGTTACCGCGTCAATCTGACCAAGTTCGCCTACATCCAGCCCGACGTGCAGTGGATCATTAACCCCGGCGGTACGGGAACGATCCCCAATGCCCTTGTGCTCGGTGCCCAGATCGGAGTGACGTTCTAGCAGGGCTCTGACTTGCTAGAACGAGGTAGATAGGCTAACGGCTGTCAGACTGTTAGGTCTGAAAAGCTGTTACGAAAAACTTGCCCATCGACAGAGAAGTCACCTTCTCCCCCTGACCCGCATTCACTGTGCCAAGGAGCGCAACGCGTGCCTCACCGTCTCTGCGCAGGCTTTGGAGGCTGATTCCTCCACGAATTTCGCAAAGTCGATATGGGCGCTTCCATCGGCGCTGTCGGAAATGACCCGCATCACGCCCACCGGAATTCCTGCCGCCCGGCAGACTTGGGCAATGGCCGCCGACTCCATATCGGCACAGACCGCATGGGGGAGGGGATCCAGCACCCCATTGCGCGCCTCGGTGCTGGAAAGGAACTGATCGCCGCTGACCACTAGGCCCTCGACCAACTTGGCTTTCTCGAGGCCCGGCGGCCTCGCGGTTGACAGCATCGTTTTGGCGGCCTCGAAGAGAAGGTTGCGCAGATCGGCATCAGCTTTGATCTCAGAATATCCCTCAAAGGGAATGACATGCCTTGGAAAGAGAGGCCTAGCATCCATGTCATGCTGCACAAAGGAGTCGCCGATGACCACATCCCCAACCTTCAAACCCTCGGCGAGTCCACCTGAGACACCTGTTACCAGAAGGCGCGAGATTCGTGCCTGGCAGGCCATCAGGGTGGCCGCATGGGTGGCGTTCACCTTGCCACATCCGCACAGTACCAAGGCTACATTCTCCCCCTCGAGCGTTCCGTAGAGGATTTCACGACCGGCGATCTTTTCGCTGGAGTCGTGATCCAGTGAGTCTGCCAGATCGCGAAACTCCGATTCCATGGCGGCGATGATCCCGGTTGGGTAGTGCATGCCGCCGAGCCTAGCCTCTGATTTTCGTTCATCCAGCCCGGACCTTGTTGCAAAAGTCCTGATTGTTTCTCCAAGCCGCGCTTGACGGGGCGTGCTTCCTCTGTGATGAGAGGGGTTCACATTCACCCTCCTCTTCAAGGAACAACTAGGAATCTATCATATGCGTATCGGAATGGTCGGCCTCGGCCGCATGGGAGCCAACATGGTCCTCCGTCTCATCAAGGCGGGTCACGAAGTAGTCGTTTGGGATCGCAGCGAGGCTGCGGTCAAGGATCTTGCCTCCAAGGGGGCAATTGCCGCCGCCGATCAGGCGGATCTCGTTTCCAAGCTCACAGGCCCCAAGGCTGTCTGGATGATGATTCCCGCCGCTTATGTGGACGATACCATCGCCACCTTTGCTCCCTTGCTCGGCAAGGGAGACATCATCATCGACGGAGGCAATTCCTACTACAAGGATGACATCCGCCGCGCCAAGGAACTCTCCGCCAAGGGCATCGAGTATGTCGATGTCGGCACCTCCGGTGGCGTTTGGGGTCTCGAGCGCGGTTACTGTGAAATGATCGGCGGATCCAAGGAAGCCGTCGGCTACCTCGACCCGATCCTCAAGGCACTCGCTCCTGGCAAAGGAGACGCTCCCGTCACCCCGGGCCGCACCCGCAAGGGGACGGCCGAGGAAGGTTACCTCCACTGTGGTCCTAACGGCGCAGGACACTTCGTCAAGATGGTTCACAACGGCATCGAGTACGGCATGATGGCCGCCTACGCCGAGGGTCTGAACATTCTTAAGAACGCCAACGCCGGCAAGGCGAAGCGCGAGATCGACGCCGAGACCACTCCGCTCCGCGATCCCGAGAACTACCAGTACGACCTCGATCTCCCCGAGATCACCGAGGTCTGGCGCCGCGGCAGCGTGGTGGCCAGCTGGCTGCTCGACCTCACCGCCGACGCACTTGCCCGTGATCCCGAGCTCAAGACCTTCGGCGGCCGCGTCAGCGACTCCGGCGAGGGACGCTGGACGATCCTCGCCGCGATCGAGGAGGGTGTTCCCGCTCCTGTTCTTAGCTCCGCGCTCTACGAGCGCTTCTCGAGCCGCAATCTCGCCGAGTATGCCGACAAGATCTGCTCGGCGATGCGCTTTGAGTTTGGCGGTCACCTCGAGAAACCGGCTGATTCCAAGTAATCCCGAAACACCCAGCCACCCGCCGTCATGCCCGCAGAAAAAAGCGACGCCCTGGTTCTCTTCGGGGCCACCGGAGACCTTGCCCACAAGAAGCTTTTCGACACCCTTCAGGCGCTCTACCGCCGAGGGGTGCTCGAAGGGCCTGTGATCGGGGTCGCCAAGAGCGGCATGACGCGGGAGCAGGTCATCGACCGGGCCCGAGAGGGGATCACTACCTTTGGCCGTGGGGTCGATGAGGCTTTCTTCAAGAAGTTCGCCGACCAGTTCCAGTATGTGGACGGCGATTACGCCGATCCCAAGACTTTCCAGAGCCTCAAGGTTGCCTTGGGTGATTCCAAGCGAACGCTCTTCTACCTCGCAATCCCGCCCGTTCTGTTCGGAACGGTGACCAAGGGTCTCAAATCCGCCGGTTGCCTTAACGACGAGTCCCGTGTAGTGGTCGAGAAGCCCTTTGGTCATGACGCCGCTTCGGCCAAAACACTCAACAAGACCCTCCATGAGGTGCTTGAAGAGCGTCAGGTCTTCCGCATCGACCACTACCTCGGCAAGGAGGCGACCCAGAACGTCCTCTACACCCGCTTTGCCAACGCCTTCCTCGAGCCGGTCTGGAACCGCAACTACATCAGCAATATCCAGATCACCATGGCCGAGTCGTTCGGTGTGCAGGGACGCGGCGCCTTCTACGACGCCACGGGCTGCTTGCGTGACGTGATCGAGAATCACCTGATGCAGGTGGTCGGCTTCCTCTGCATGGAGCCGCCGTACTGGCCCGACATGGAGCGCGTTCGCGACGAGCAGGTGAAACTCTTCAAGTCGATCCGCACCATTTCGACCAACGACATCGTCCGGGGGCAGTTCGAAGGATACCTCCAGGAACCC
>RFPR01000117.1 GCA_009928265.1 Pseudomonadota bacterium
ACAGCGCCCCTACCCAGACACCCGCCCCGTAGAGCATCGACAACAGGACACTGAAATCCAGGGCGAGTTCCGCCGACTCCCATGGTCCGAGATCGACTCCTATCTTCGTCTTCCACCCTCGTGTGGCCATCACCGCAAAGGGAATGGCAAATCCCGTAAGGCTGATGATCACGGCATGGTTGATGCTTCTGAAAACGATGATCGCCATCCACGTCACAAAAAGCATGAGACCCAAGTCGACAAGCCCCGGGAGATAATGACCAAAAAAGAGAATCGCGAGCAGGATCAGGCCACCCACCACGTGGCGACGCTCATCCAGTCGCCGTTTTTGGGCTGACGTCAGGTGCATCCTACCAGTCTCCGCTGGATCCACCGCCACCGCTGTCGCCACCTCCACCCGAGAACCCTCCGGAATCTCCCCCTCCCGATCCTCCACCCCAACCTCCTAGACCCCCGATCAGGAATCCTGTCGCGGCTGCGGCCCCGGGATTCACTCCGCCAGGGCCCAGATCACGGCGGCTCCTGCTCACGATCATCAGGAGCAGAAACACAAAGAGAAAAAAGCCGAGCGGCGAAAAAAGGAGATCCTTGAGGCTTGAATGCGCACCAGTGCGACCATTCCCCTTGTATTCCCCTTTGCTTGCCTGCATCACGGCATTGATACCTGCCGAGAGTCCAGCGCCATAGTTGCCCGCTCGAAATGCGGGCGCCATGGTTTCCCGAATAATTCGTGAACAGAGAGCATCCGGCAGGGCTCCTTCCAGGCCGTACCCAGGCTGGATCCGGATCTTGTGGTCCTGCGTGAAGACCAGAATCAGAATACCGTTGGAGTTCTTTTTCGATCCGATCTTCCAAGCGTGGTAGAGGCTTTGGGCATAGTCCTCGAGGGTCGTCCCCGCCGGAAGCGAACGGCCGACCACTGCCACGATCTGATTGGAGGTCTGCCGCTCGAAAGCAGCCAGACGCTGGTTGAGTTGGGCTATCAGCGGAGCCGGAATGTCACCCGTTGTGTCGGTGACATACTGCGAGGGGGGTGGAGGAAGGGTTTCCCCAGCCCATGAAAAAGAAGCACCCGCGATCCCCGCCCCGAGAAGAATCAGGAACAGGGAGCGGCGCATCACGATTACCGGGAAGATCGAATTACTTGGCGGCCGGCGCGCCGTTGAAATCAAACTTCACCGTAGGAGCGGTCTCGGCACCAGCGACGGCCTGAAAGTAAGGTTTCGGCTGGAAGCCAAGGATCCCGGCAAAGAAGACAGCGGGCAGGGTCTTGATCTTCACATTGTACTCCTGCACCGCGTCGTTGAAATTCTTGCGGGCCACGGCGATCCGGTTTTCGGTTCCCTCCAGCTGGGCCTGAAGGTCGCGGAAATTTGCCGTCGCCTTGAGGTCGGGATAGTTCTCCGCCACCACGAGGAGGCGGGATAGAGCCGATCCGAGCTGTCCCTGAGCCTGCTGGAACTGCGCGAGTTGGGCCGCATCCGTGGGTGCTTGGTTCTGGTTGATCTGCACCTTACCGACGGAAGCCCTTGCCTCGGTAACCTGCACAATCGTTGACTTCTCGAAGTTGGCAGCGCCCTGCACCGTCTGGACGAGATTCGGGATCAGATCAGCGCGGCGCTGGTAGACGTTTTGGACGTCGGCCCACGACTTGTCGACCGCCTGCGAGGAGCCGACGAGTCCGTTGTAGCTGCTGAATACGGCCAGGATGATGACGGCAATAACACCGAGGATGATGAGGAGTGTTTTATTCATGGGATGTTGGGAGTTAGAAAATGGAATTCAGGAAGTGGGGTTTTAGACTAGGGGCATTGTAACACCGGTCTTGGGTTGTTGCATCAACAGGGAGCGGTTAATGGCATTGACGTAGGCACGGGCAGAAGCCTCGATCACGTCGGTCGAGGCACCCTTGCCGGTGATCAGCACGCCGTCGCCGAAGTCGACCTTAAGTGTCACCTCACCGAGCGCATCCTGTCCCTCGGTGACGGCCTCGACCAGATAGACGGCCAGATGACCGCTCTTACCGGTGATCTTGTCGATCGCCTTCATGGCGGCGTCGACAGCACCATTACCGGGACTCGCGACTGAAACATTTTTCCCGTGATGGGAGAGCGTCACATCAGCCGTCGGGACAGCGCTTCCGCCGCAGACTACTTGGAGTGACTGAAGGGCATAAGCACCAGAATCACCCGCTACGGAATCACCGGCTAGGGCAACGAGGTCGTCGTCGTAAACGAACTTCTTCTTATCCCCCAGCTCCTTGAACCGGGCAAAAACGGAGGCGATTTCCTCCTCGGTAAGATGGAATCCAAGGTGCTCTAAGCGGACTACCATGGCATGGCGTCCGCTATGCTTGGTCAGGGGCAGTTCCGTCCCACCCCAGCCGACCTCGACGGGATCCATGATCTCGTAGGTCTCGCGCATCTTGAGGATGCCGTCCTGATGGATGCCAGATCCGTGGGCAAAGGCGTTCTCGCCGATAATCGCCTTGCTGCGAGCAACCTGCAGGCCGCTCAGGCGGCTGATCAGGCGGGAGGTCTTGAGGATCTCCCGGGTCTCGATCCCCGTGGAGAGACCGGCGTAAACGTCAGGGCGGGTCTTGATCGCCATGACGACCTCTTCGAGCGCTGCATTACCGGCGCGCTCGCCGATGCCGTTGAATGTTCCCTCAACCTGACGTGCCCCAGCCTGAACTGCGGCAAGCGAATTAGCCACTGCCATGCCAAGGTCGTCATGGCAATGAACGCTAATGACGGCCTTTGCAATGTCGCGGACATGGTTGCGCAAATAAGTGATCAGATCGGCATACTGACCCGGCATCGCGTAGCCGACGGTATCAGGGATATTGACCGTGGTGGCTCCTGCCTCGATGGCAGCCTGAACAACCTCGGCCAAAAACTCGGGTTCGGTGCGGGAAGCATCCTCGGGGGAGAACTCCACGTCCGCTGTGAAGGCCTTGGCCTGACGGACACCCTCGGCAACCAGACGGAGGATTTCCTCGTTGGCTTTCTTGAGCTTGTGCTCACGGTGAATCTTGGAGGTGGCGAGAAAGACATGGATACGACCCTTCTCCCCGGCGGGTAAGAGAGCCTTTCCGGCGGCCTCGATATCCTTGGGTACGCAACGGGCGAGACCGCAGATGACAGGCCCCTTGACCTCGGAGGCGATTGTGTGGACGGCCTCAAAGTCCCCGTCACTGATCACGGGAAACCCGGCCTCGATAATATCGACCTTCAAGCGGGCAAGCTGACGGGCAATCTCCAACTTCTCGCGCAGGTTCATGGAGGCGCCGGGGCACTGCTCGCCGTCGCGCAGGGTCGTGTCAAAGATGAGGACTCGGTCGTTGTTCATAAAAAAGGATCCGGAACGACCGGATCAGGGGCCGCTCCCAGAAAATTAGAGGGCAAGAAGAAGCAGTCCGCCAGCGCGGAATGCGCGGCCATTGCCGGCAAGCATGGCGTAGGAGATGCCCTGAATCATGTGAAGAGCTTTCCACAGGATAACTTGTTTGGCAAGGAGGGGTAGGATCAGAGCCAACACCGAGTTTCCGATTCCCTAATTTCCTGACTCCACGTTTGACCACCTGACAGGAGGCGGGTTGAATGGTCGGCCGTCACGGTCACCATCCGTCACTTTCCAATTCCACGCCTTTTTCCGAACCCGACATGCCCAAAGACACCTCGATCAAGAAAATCCTCCTCATCGGCGCCGGCCCCATCGTGATCGGTCAGGGATGCGAGTTCGACTACTCCGGAGTGCAGGCCTGCAAGGCGCTGGCCGAGGAAGGTTACGACGTGGTGCTGGTAAACTCCAATCCGGCCACCATCATGACCGATCCGGAGTTCGCGGGTCGGACCTACATCGAGCCGATCACCCCGGCCATCATCGAGAAGATCATTGAGCGGGAGAAACCCGACGCCCTGCTGCCGACCCTCGGTGGCCAGACAGCGCTCAACGCCGCCATGGAGCTCGTCCACTCCGGCGTTCTTGAGAAGCACAAGGTCCGACTCATCGGCGCCAACGCGGAGGCCATTAAGCGAGGCGAGGACCGCACCCTCTTCAAGGAGATCATGCTCGAGATCGGGTTGGAGGTTGCCGAGTCCGGGGCCGCCCACACGATCGACGAGGTCTTTGAGATCGCGAAGAAGATCGGCCGTTACCCCCTCATCATTCGTCCCGCCTTCACGCTCGGCGGCGCGGGAGGCGGCATCGCCTACAACCGCGAGGAACTCGAGACCATCGCCCGGCGCGGCCTCGACATGTCCCCCACGACCGAGGTCCTCATCGAGGAATCGCTCCTGGGTTGGAAAGAGTTCGAGATGGAGGTCATCCGCGACAAGGCCGACAACTGCATCGTCGTCTGCTCCATCGAGAACCTCGACCCAATGGGCGTCCACACAGGCGACTCCATCACCGTCGCCCCGATCCAGACGCTGACCGACGTGGAATATCAGAAGATGCGCGACGACTCCTTCGCTGTCATCCGCGCGATCGGCGTCGAGACCGGCGGATCGAACATCCAGTTCGCCGTCTGCCCCAAGACCGGCCGCCAGATCGTCATCGAGATGAATCCGCGCGTCTCCCGTTCCTCGGCCCTTGCTTCCAAGGCCACCGGCTACCCGATCGCCAAGATCGCCGCAAAGCTCGCCGTGGGCTACCGCCTCGACGAACTCAAGAACGACATCACCCGGAACACGACGGCCTGCTTCGAGCCCTCGATCGACTATTGCGTCGTGAAGGTCCCCCGCTTCACCTTCGAAAAGTTCCCGAAGGCCGATGCGACCCTGACCAGCCAGATGAAGAGCGTCGGCGAGGCCATGTCGATCGGACGTACCTTCAAACAGGCGCTTCAGAAGGCACTCCGCTCGCTGGAGACCGGGCGCGCCGGACTCGGCTGCGACCCGAAGGACCTCGAACCCCGCAAGCCCGACGGCTCCTGGGATAACGACCGCATCGAGCAACTCCTCCGCATCCCCAACGCTGAGCGGATCTTCACCCTCCGACATGCCTTCCTGGCGGGCTTCACCGCAAAGAAGATCCATGAGATCAGCGCCGTCGATCCATGGTTCCTCGATAACATCCAGGAACTCGTCGAGGCAGAACAGGCCTTCCGTAAGGATCCAGCAGGGATTGATCTCCGCAGGGCCAAGAAACTCGGCTTTTCCGACCGCCAACTCGCGCACATCGCCGGCACCACTGAGGACACCATTCGCGACAGGCGCAAGGCTGACGGCGTCGTGCCCACCTATCGGCTGGTCGACACCTGTGCCGCAGAGTTCGAGGCGGCCACTCCATACTTCTACTCCACCTACGGCGACGAGGATGAGACCCGCAAGGGTACCAAGAAGAAGGTGATGATCCTCGGCGGCGGCCCCAACCGCATCGGCCAGGGCATCGAGTTCGACTACTGCTGCGTCCATGCAGCTTTCGCCCTCAAGGAGGAAGGTTTCGAGACCATCATGGTAAATTCGAATCCCGAGACCGTCTCGACTGATTACGACACCAGCGACAAGCTCTTCTTCGAGCCCCTCACCCTCGAGGACGTTCTCAACATCTACGAGCGCGAGCAGTGCGATGCGGCCGTCGTCCAGTTCGGCGGACAGACCCCGCTCAACCTTGCCTCCGCCTTGCAGGCCCGTGGCGTCACCATCATCGGCACCCAGCCCAAGAGCATCGAGATGGCCGAAGACCGCAAGCACTTCGCCGCGATGATCGACAAGCTGAAGCTGCGCCAGACCTCCGGCGGCACCGCAACCGGGGAGGAGGAGGCCGTGGCCGTGGCGAACAAGGTCGGCTACCCCGTTCTCGTCCGTCCCTCTTTCGTGCTGGGAGGCCGCGCCATGGAGATCGTCTACACGGAGGAGGATCTCCGCCGTTACATCAGGACCGCTGTCGAGGTGAGCCCCGAGCGCCCGATCCTCGTCGACCGCTTCCTCGAGGACGCCACCGAGGTAGATGTCGACTGCCTCGCAGACGGCAAGGAATGCGTCATCGGCGGCATCATGGAGCACATCGAGGAGGCCGGCATCCATAGCGGCGACAGCGCCTGCGTCCTTACCACCGTTTCTCTCTCTTCCAAGGTGCTCGAGACCATCCGCTCGGCCACCAAGGCGATGGCCCTGGAACTCGACGTCCGCGGCCTCATGAACGTCCAGTATGCGGTGAAGGACGAGGAGGTCTATGTGCTCGAGGTCAATCCGCGCGCATCCCGTACTTCTCCCTTCGTCAGCAAGGCGATCGGCGTCCCACTTGCCAAGATGGCAGCCAAGATCATGGCAGGAAAGACGCTACGGGAACTCGGATTCACCGAGGAGGTGATTCCGAAGCACTACAGCGTGAAGGAGGCCGTCTTCCCCTTCATCAAGTTCCCCGGTATCGACATCACCCTTGGACCCGAGATGCGCTCCACCGGAGAGGTCATGGGAATTGATGCCGACTTCCCCAGGGCCTACGCCAAGGCCCAGATGGCGGCAGCGCCGGCGCTTCCACAGAAAGGAAATCTCTTTGTCAGTGTGAAGGACAGCGACAAGCAGGCGATCGTCCCGATCGTGAAGGATTTTGCGGACCTTGGCTTCAAGATCCATGCAACCGACGGCACCGCTGTTCTTCTGCAGGAGAACGGAATCCCCGTCACCCGCCTCAACAAGATCGCCCAGGGACGCCCAAACGTCGTCGACATGATCAAGAACGGCGAGATGCACTTCATCATCAACACCCCGGCCGGCAAGCAACCGCGCGCTGACGAGGTT
>RFPR01000118.1 GCA_009928265.1 Pseudomonadota bacterium
CGCCGAGGGCGTCGTCGGTGAGGACGGCGAGCGAGAAGTAGAGCGTGAGGAGGTAGGAGGCGACGCCGAGGCTGTCGAGTCCCATGAGGCGTGCGGAGAGGCTGGGCATGATCTCGCCCGGGATCCCGGTCTGGTGGAGGCCGACGACGCCCTGGTCGGCCTCGCCGGTTCGGACGAGGAGGATGCTGGTGGTGCCGAGCCACTGGTTGGACTGGTAGCGGCCCTTGATCTCGAGCTTGTCGCAGGGGACGAGCGGGACGCCGCGCCACATGATGACGGGTGTTCCGAAGAGATCGACGGTGACGGGGGGCACGCCACGCCAGGTGCACTCACGTTCGAAGGCGGCGATGGCCTTGGGGTGAGCGAGGAAGAAGGCGGGCTTTTTCCAGACGAGCGCGAGGAGTTCGTCGAGGTCGTCGGGTGTGGGAGCTCCGTAGCGGGTGCTGATCCGCATGGCGGGATCGACGGAGTGGATGAGCCCGAACTTGGTGTTGTTGACGAGTTCCCACTCCTGCCGTTCCTTGATGCCCTCGATGGTGAGCCGCATCTGCTCTTCGAGCTGGTCGTAGGGGCCGTTGTAGAGGTCGGAGACGCGGGTGTGGACGCGGACGACGGTCTGGACGGCGGAGAGGGAGTATTCGCGTGGCGTGGCGGAGTAGTCGACGAAGGTCTCGGGGATCTCGACGTTTTCCGCGAACCCGGAGACGAGGTCGATGTTGCGTTCGCCGTAGCGGTTGACGGTGGACTGGAGTTCGCGGTGCTCCTCGATGGCGCGGCGGAAGTCCTCGGCGAGGCTGGGCTGCTCGGCGAGGAGGGCGTCGAGGTCCTTGCGTGAGAGGGTGAGGAGGACGCAGGGTGTGATGGTGCGGATGGTGACGTCGGAGGGCTTGTCGGAGACGATGTCGGTCTCGCCGAAGAACTCGCCGTCGGAGAGCAGCGCGATGCGGAGGTTGGTGCCGTGGGCGCCCTTGCTCAGGACCTCGACCTGCCCCTGGGCGAGGATGAAGAAGGTGTTGCCGTCCTCGCCTTCGCCGATGAGCGTGTTGCCGAGGGACACCTGCTCCGTCTTGAAGCGGGCGGCCATGCGGCTGACGATGCCGTCGGGCAGGCCAGCCTTGACCCGCTTGGTCCAGAAATAGTTGCTGCGTTTGCTTTCCTTGAGGGTACCGAGGCTCGGGAAGAGGGGGCCTTCCTTGGGGAGCTGGAGGAGGATGGCTTCGAGGGCCTTTCCGATGACGAGGCAGGCGTGGCCTTGGCCCTTGGAGCGGAGTTTCTGTCGCTCGTAGTAGAGCCTACGGGTTCCCCAGTCGATGTCGTCGGCTGTGAGGCTGGCAATGTCGGTCTGGCTGCCGCCGGTATGCCAGAGGAGCTCGAAGTAGATGCGGTATTCTTTGTTGGGCGTGACTCGGAGGACGGCCTCGTGCTGCTCTCGGGTGATGCCGTGGCGGGAGGCGTAGCGGATCTTGGGCCATGCTCGGCGCGAGAGAACGGGCTTGAGGATCCACTCGAGATCGAGAGCCCGGTTGTGAAGGATGCGCAGCTGGACGTTGGTGGAGACTCCGGCCCGTGGGTGCGAGAAGACGCTCAGGAAGTCCGAGGCGGAGGTCTCGATGAGTCTCCGTGCCATAAGGCGACGGACTGGCTGGCTCTTCAGGAACTTCTGGAAGCGGGTCTTGGTATTGCCGTCATAGGAGGTGTCGATGAGGCGTGCGACATCGAGCCATGTGCGGGTGGCGAAGTCTGGGTCCTGGGTGTGGAGATAGACCTTGGCCAGCTCGCGGCTGAGGACGGGCTGGCTCTGCGCGTCATTCTTGGCCTGGAGGAGTTTTAGCGCCTCGGCCTTGTTCTTGGTGCCTAGGCTCTCCCGTGAGCCCGTGGTGCTGTCCTGGGCGTAGTAGGTGCCGTGGGAGCGATTGGAGCGGCGGTAGAGACGGTATCTTGCCTGCATGTGGAGTATCCGGGATGTGCAAGACCATGACCGAAAAATTTCCACTTGGTGTTCCCGATTGGGAGCAACATGCGAGTAGTCCTCGCTTTTTGACATCCTAGGCTCGGGTAGTGCCTCTGCGATCCGAGGAGGGACACTTTTAGGGACACTTGGCCCAAAAAGGCCCCTTTTTGACCACTCATCAAAATGCTGACCCTAGTATTTATGCGGGTCTGCGGGCGATGAAGTGGCATGGCGGAGGGGGTGGGATTCGAACCCACGGAGGCTTTAACACCTCTTCGGTTTTCAAGACCGACGCGATCGACCACTCTGCCACCCCTCCAATCTGAATCTTTTTCAGCCTAGTTCGCTTTTAGGCCCGAAGTCGAGACTGCTCCCACATGACAAAAAAATGCCAAATTTTTCCCGTATCTTACCTCGACAGATCCCCTTGGGTCAGAACTTGGTAGCCCTCCCCGGCCATCACATTGGAGGCGCATTCGTTGTCATCGACATGGAGGACAAGAAGGGCCTTGCCCCGGGGACGCACCAGTAGTGGGTAGCTGAAGAGAAGGTTCACCTCGGCCATGAGGAGGCAACTGAGCACCTTCCCCAGATCAGAGGCCCCTTCGGCCAATTCCAACACGAGCACGGAGGACTGGCTGAAGGCGATTTCATGTTCTTTGAGAAGGGCGGAGACACGCTCGGGATCGCTCACGATCATCCGGGCGATGGAAGATTCCGCAGAATCGACGATGCTGAAGGCCAGCACCACCACGCCGTGCTGTTCGATGAGTTTCACCACCTCGAGAAGGGCCCCCACCTTGTTATCGAGAAAGATGGAGAAATGTTTCACCGGGGATCCGGTCAGGCCTTCCTTGGTTGCAGCTTGGGACATGGAATTATTTGTAAGCGTAAACGAGGGAGATCTTGCAGGGTCCCGCCCCGGGACTTTCCACAAGCTCCACCCTAACAAAATAGTTCCCGCTCTTTCCGGGTGCAACCTCTGTGACACCAAGAGTGCAGCCACCACCTGCGGCGGGATCCGCTCCCTTGGGCATCTCGTTTTTCACTTCCTTTCCAGCAGCGTCAAAAAGGGTAATCCGGAGTTTCCCATCCTGCAGCGGTGAAGCGGTCGCAAAGAGATAGCGTTCTCCAGAAAAGAGGGTGACCTGCAGGAACCGTGGCTCTCCTTTGGTCAACTCGATGCTCCACTCCCCGTCCCGGATGCGGAATCCCTCCTTGGCAAGGGGGCGCAGGATATCGAGCGCCAGATGCCGAGCCTGGGAAGGAACAGGGCGGGCGGGATTGACGGTTGGAGCAGACGTTGCAGGATCCTCAGCCCTCATAGAGATCACGCCGATCACAAGCCCTGCGACAATGGGAAGGAGCAAATGGTTCGACTTCATCGGACAGGGGAAGCGGAGGCCGACGGCGAAGGGGAGGCCGTTACCTTGGCGGAGGCCATGATCACGCGGACGGCGGTCGCGCAGGCATCGTGGATCTCACGAAGATTCTTTTTTTCCTGTTCGGGTTTTGGATTCTGCGCTGAGAGCAATCCGGAGGCCTTTGCCAAAGCCTGCCTAACGGCACTGACACGGGGATTTCCGCCAAGCCTCTCCGGGAGAGCCCCGAGATCGGAGGAGAGGCGTGCCGCCAATTCCGAAAGACAGATCACCTCGGCCCCACGCATGGAATCATCCGCCAGAACAACGCCCGTGGCGGTCTCCAGACCCCGAAGCCACGCAGCGGAGGAAGTCAGCAGAACAAGATCCTGGTCCTTCTGGGCGGCCATGGTTGCCTTCACCTCGGCCTCGGTCGCGGCGAGTTCGTCGGAAAGGGCATCCCAAGCACCATTGTCGGCAAATTCCACCAAACTGTTACCCCGTCCGAGCAGGCTCTTGCTCACGCCCAGGGCCTTGGCCATGGCCATGATTTCCCGGCCGATATTCTTCACCTGCTGCCCGTCCTGAGCCTCCACGGCGATGTAGCCGTCGGTCGCGAGAACACCGATCGCCAACGCAAGTTGGGCCCGATCGCCGGAGATGGGAGCGGTCGCCGGGGTGACGAGCGTGGCCCAGTTGGGTCGGCAGGCTTTGTTGAGCGCCGCAAAGACCTCTCCGGGACAGGGGATACTCAGCGCATCGAGAAAGACGGCCCCCTGCCTCTGTTCCTTGTTCATGGCAGGGCTCACCACGGCCGGCGCGGCCTTCCCGGAGAAGGCCGGGATGAGGAATGCCGCCAAGATGGCAAAATGTCTGCCCGTCGCCATGGTTTCGGGATACATCAAAGGGCCGCATAAAGCGAGCAATGCCGGACATGACCTCAGAACAGCATCCCCGACGCACCGATCTGCCGATCGAGGAACTCCGTGACTCCATCGTCTCCTCCCTCCGCGAGGAGAACCGACTCGTGGTCGAGGCCCCCACGGGATCGGGCAAGTCGACGCAGATTCCCCAGATGCTCCTCGACGGCGGTATCCTCGGCGACGGGCAGGCGATCATTCTGCAACCGCGGCGTCTCCCTGCCCGCATGCTTGCGGCCCGCGTGGCACAGGAGCGCGGCGGACGGGTCGGAGGTGAGGTCGGCTACCGGATCCGCCTCGACGACGTCTCCTCCTCAGCAACACGCCTGCTTTTTGTCACAGAGGGCATTCTCGTTCGCAGGATGCTGGCCGATCCCGAACTGGCAGGTGTCAGCGTCCTGATCTTTGACGAATTCCACGAGCGTCACCTCCACGGCGACATCTCGCTCGCGCAGGCGATGGCATTGCAGGAAACGCGGAGACCGGACCTCAAGATCGTGGTGATGTCGGCGACCCTCGACACCTCGGCTCTCACCGACTACCTCGCTCCCTGCTCGGTACTCCGCTCCACGGGACGCACCCACCCTGTGGACATCGGCTACCTCAACCGCGATCCCGGCGAGGAGAAGCCATGGGATCTCGCTGCGGAGGCTGCGGAAGCGATGCTACGGAAGACTGAAGGAAACCTGCTGGTCTTCATGCCCGGCTCCTATGAGATCTCCCGCACGATCTCCACGATGAGGGTACGACTCCCCTCGGGGATCGCGATCCTCCCGCTTCACGGCGAACTGCCACCCGCAGAGCAGGATGCCGCCGTTTCACCGGGCGGCGGACGCAAGGTGATCGTCTCAACGAACGTGGCCGAGACCTCGCTCACGATCGATGGAGTGACCGGGGTCATCGACAGCGGACTCGCTAGGGTCGCTAGCTTCGATCCTCGCCGCGGCATCAATACGCTGCTTATCGAGAAGATCAGTCGCGCCTCCGCCGACCAGCGCGCAGGTCGCGCAGGACGCACCGCACCCGGCGTCTGCCTCCGCCTCTGGACCGAACGGGAACACGCGAGACGCCAACCAAGGGAGCTTCCCGAAATCCATCGCGTCGACCTGAGCGAGGTACTGCTAGCCCTCAAGGCATCGGGGGTCACCTCGATCGAGACGATCCGGTGGCTCGACGCCCCACAGAAAGAAGCGCTGCTGCGGGCCGAGACGCTGCTGAGGGATCTGGGTGCCCTTGACCACGAGGGGGTCATCACTCCGCTGGGACGACGGATGCTCTCCTTCCCCGCACATCCCCGCTACGCACGGATGCTGCTGGCTGCGCAGGAATTCGGCTGTGTACGACAGGCCGCGCTCATGGCAGCACTAACCCAGTCGCGCCCCCTGCTCCTGCGAACCGACCGCGCCACCGAGGACAAGAGACAGGATCTTTTCGGAGGAGGAGGATCGGATTTCCTGGTGACGGCACGCGCCTTCCGCTGGGCCGAAAAGCAGGACTTCAGTGCCGACAAATGCCGCCAGCTTGCCGTCCATGGCGATGCAGCACGCCAGACCGACCGGGTCTATGAGCAATTCCTGCGACTTGCGGAGGGACAGGGACTCGATGTCGACGCCCCACCGGCTCCCGACGAGGCGCTGGCCAAGTGCATCCTCGCGGGATTCGCCGACCAGGTCGCACGCCGCAAGGGAGCTGGAACCAATCTCTGCGACATTGTCCACGGAAGGCGGGGCCTGCTGGCCAAGGAAAGCGCCGCTTCGGAGAGCCGACTCCTCGTGGCGGCCGAGATCAGCGAGATCGGGCAGGGAAGTGGCGATGTCCGCGTCCAGCTCTCCATGGCGACGGAAATCGATGAGCAGATGCTCCGCGAGGTCTTCCCTAAGGATTTCACCGATCGAAACGAGCATGTCTTTGACACCGCGACCAACCGTGTCGTCCGACGCTCCGAGAAAATCTTCCGCGACCTCGTGCTGGAATCAATCCATCGTGATGCCCAACCGGGACCCGAGACCTCGCGCGTCCTTGCCGCCGCTCTAGCCGAAGGGGATCTTCCTCTTCCGACCTGGAAAGAAGAAACCGAGGAATGGATCCAGCGCGTTCGTTGGCTCGCCCACCATCATCCCGAGTTGGAACTCCCAATGATCCACGAGACGGATCGGCAACTCGCACTCGAGACTTGGTGCGAAGGAGCCGTCGGCTACCGCGATGTGAAGGACAAGCCGGCGATCCCAGCCCTACAGTCGCTACTTACTCCGGCCCAACGCGCGGCACTCGAAAAACT
>RFPR01000119.1 GCA_009928265.1 Pseudomonadota bacterium
GAGACCCACGGAGATACCGGCGACTGGGCGCTTGATGGGAACACCCGCATCCATGAGGGCGAGCACGCCTGCGCAGACGGAGGCCATCGAGGTGGAGCCGTTGGACTCCATCACCTCGCTGGTGACGCGGAGGGCGTAAGGGAAATCCTTCTGGCTCGGAATGACTGGGAAGATGGAGCGCTCGGCGAGGGCTCCGTGTCCGATCTCGCGGCGGTTCTGTCCTCCGAAACGGCCGGTCTCGCCGACACTGAAGGGAGGGAAGTTGTAGTGCAACAGGAAGCTCTTGGTGGTCTCGCCGCCGCCGTACCCGTCGATCATCTGGGCCTCGTCGGTGGTGCCGAGCGTGGCCAAGGCCATCGCCTGGGTCTCACCGCGGGCGAACAAAGCCGAACCGTGGGCACGGGGCAGAACCGAGGTCTCGCTCGAGAGCTGACGGAGCTCGGCGAGGCCGCGGCCGTCGCAGCGCTTCTGCTTGTCGAGGATGCTCACGCGGAAGGCCTTCTTTTGAAGGTAATCAAACGCCTGGGAGATCTCGAACTTCGAAGCGGCGGGGAATTTCTCGAGGATCTTCGCGCTTACTTCCTCGCGCAAGGCTCCGACGGCCTTGCCACGGGCAACCTTGCTGGGGGTGTAGAGGGCCGCCTCGATGCGGTCGCCCGCAACCTTGTAGGCGATTTCAAGCATGGCCTCGTCGACGTTGAGGAGCGTGAACTCGCGCTTGGGCTTGCCGGCCTTGGCGATGAGCTCGTTCTGAGCAGCGATCAGTGGACGGGTCTGCTCGCGGGCAAAATCAAGGGCCTTCTTGAAGTCCTCCTCGGGAAGCTCGTTGGCGGCACCCTCGATCATGATGACCTGCTCGCCGTCTCCGACGTACACAAGATCGAGATCACTCTCCTCGCGCTGGGCGTGGGTGGGGTTCACGACGAACTGGCCGTTGATGCGGCCAACACGGACTGCCGCGATCGGCTTTTCGAACGGAATGTCCGAGACACAGAGGGCGGCCGAGGCGCCGTTGATGGAGAGGATGTCGGGATCGATCTCGCCATCCGCGGAGAGCAGGATGCTGATGATCTGCGTGTCGTAGAAGTAGTTCTTAGGGAAGAGCGGTCGCAGGGGACGATCTGTCATGCGTGCGGTCAGGATCTCCTTCTCGCTGGGACGGCCCTCGCGCTTGAAGTATCCTCCGGGGAACTTGCCTACGGCGGCGGCTTTCTCCTTATAGTCAACGGTGAGAGGGAAGAAGTCCTGCCCCTCCTTGACGGTAGTGGCGGAGACAGCGGAAACAAGGACGATGGTCTCGCCCGAGGTGACGACGACGGCGCCGTCGGCTAGCTTGGCGATCTTGCCGGTCTCGAAGGTGATGGGATTCTGGCCAACGTTGGCCGTGGTGATTGTGTGGGACATGGGAATCAGTGGTGTTAGGGTGGATGAGGGTCTCCAGATGCTCGCTCCTTGGATCAAGGGCGGGGTGGATGCGGAGGATGCTCCATGCAGGAGCACCGGCCTCTTAGTGGTTCTTGTGTGGGTCAATCCCGCCTTCGACGGAAGGCAGGGGTTATATGCAGTCAGGTCGTGGAATTTCCAAAAGCCCCATCACCCACCCTTATCGGGTAAGTCTCGTGGCTGAGGAAATTCCTATGATCCGGATTACTTACGGAGATCGAGCTTCTCGATGAGCTTCTGATAGCGCTCGGAAGCAGTCTCCTTGAGATAATCAAGAAGACGGCGGCGCTGGGCGACCATCTTGAGAAGACCGCGACGCGAGGAATGATCCTTGGCGTTGGTCTTGAGATGGTCGGTCAGGGAGCCGATCCTCTGGGTGAGGCTGGCGATCTGTACATCGGCGCTGCCGGTGTCGTTGTCATGCAGCCGGATTGCTGCGATTTCTGTTGTCTCTGTCATGTTTTTATTTAGCTAAAGGTGAGTGTAAGAGAAAAAAGCTCCCCCTAACAAGGGTTTTATTGGAAAAGCCCAGCGGGATCAGTTCCCTTTGGAGTCAACCAGCTTGGAAACCGCGATCTCGTTCAGGGTTACCGGATTATCCTGCAGCAGTTTGGCCAAGTAGGCCTTGCCGAGCACCTGGGCTTTCTGGTTCCGCAATTCGTTGGTCAGCGAAGCCTTCACCTCGTCCATGGAAGCCGTGTAGGGATCCTTGACCTCCGTGAGGCGCACGATATGCCAACCGTCATTCAGGCGGATCGGGTCGGTCGTGCCGTTTTTGGAGAGGGAGGCTAGTGCCGAGCGGATCTCAGGCTGAATCTGGGATTCGGCCAGGAATCCAAGATCCCCTCCCCGTTGGGCGCTTGCTGCATCGTCGCTCTGGGACTTGGCTACTGCGGCAAAATCACCGGCCTTGGCCGCTTTCACAGCAGCATCGACACGAGACTGGGACTTCTCCTCGACAGCCTTGTCGGTACCCTTGGGGCAGGCGATGTAGATCTGGGAGAGACGATACTGTTTGGGGACCTGGAGGGCATTCGCCTTCTTCAACTGATCATAGGCTTCCTGTAATTCCGTATTGGAAGGGAAATCCTGAGGAGGTGCAGCAACGGATTGGAGATAGGACTGGGTGATCGCCTGCTGGCGCATCTTCTCCAAGGCCGCGAGCACCTGGGACTGCTGGTCCCATTTCTTGGCAAGCGCCTCTTTGTACACCAGTTGCTGGATAATCAGTCCACGGACATATTCATTCAGCGCAGCAGGATTCTTGGAAAGGGCGAGTTGATCCCGCACCGAGAGTTTTTCAATAAACGGCTTGATGTCATCGGAGCGCACTTCGCTCCCACCGACTTTGGCAATGACGGTGGAATCAGCGGCCTTAACGGAGAGCGTGAGGGCGATGAAGGAAAAAAGGAGGGTTGCTTGGGTTTTCATAAAGTGTTTTGCGAGAATTTTTCGGAAATGCTGAGGGATAGGGTCCTGTTAGTCGACTTTCTTTAACTGTGCGCTGGAGCCCGCAGCAGGAGGCGCCTCTTGCTTCTCAGGGCGAATGCTCTGATCGGTCAGCTTGTTCTGATAGTCCTGCACTAGGTTCTGGAACTTGACCTTGGTCAAACCGACGAAAGGCTCCCTAGCGGAAATGGCCGTTCCCAGACCGAACTGGGCATATCGATCCAGCACCTCGTTGGCCAGGCGGTACATCTCAGCGTTACGCACCTGCTGGTCGGAAATGCGTCGCTCTAGCAGAATGCACTTGGAGGCGAATTCGGCACGCTTCCCCTCGGTGGCCTTGGCGTAGTCGGCCAACTTGGCGTAGCCCTGCTTCCACTTGGAGAGCGACTCGGTGAGGTGATTCCCGATCATCTCGCTATTTGCCAACTTCGTGCGCAGATCATCGATGGTCTCATTGGCCGTCTTCCGTTCGGCCGCGGACTTCTTGGTGAGTTCCTCAAGTTTGCCCTGCATCTCCTTGACCTTGTCTTCCGCCTCGGACTGCGCAGCCTGGGCTGTGGCAAGTTTTGCGTTTGCATCACGGAGTTGGATCATGGAGTTCTTGACCGCCTCACGCATCTTCTGCATGGCGGGATCGGCCTTCTCGGCGGCCTTGGATGGAACGGCGGCGATCAGCAGGACTGCCAACATCATCGGAATCGGTTTCATGCTCATGTTAGGGAATCGTTAGAATCGGGCGTTGATATCCAATTGGAGAATGTCGGCCTTATAGGTGGGACCGGCTATGCCTGTGGCACTCAACCAACGGGCCCCGATAAAGACATTTTTCGAGAGAGCCAAGTTACCGCCAACGGACCAGCCCTTCAGGTTGGTACCGCCACCGCCGAAATCGGAATCACAGAATCCATCGATCACGGCATCAGACTCGACGTATCGGTAAGCAACGCCAAAATCCCAATCCCAGCGCTTTTGCAGGGCTCCGGATCCAACCTTTAACTGGACAATCCCAGCATTGTTTCCGCCGTTATAACTTCCTCCGCTGTTGATGTTGTTGACCGGCCCGGTGATCAGCGTGTCGTTATAATTGTTATCAGCACCAGGCGTGGGTCCGGCTCCCAGAATACTCTGCTTGTTGAAAGCTAGGTTATTGTCCCACTCTCCGGAAATAGAGACGACAAACGGTTCCCAATGGCGGTATTCCAAACGCCCGTTCGCCGAGAGGATATTGTAAGGAGTGATCAATCCAAAATATTGGAACTGATTCTGGTATTGAGGCAACGGCACGAGACCGGGAGCAGGTGGCACCTGATTGCCTGCTGCATAGTCTGGATTGTTCACATAGTTAGCTGTTGCAGTATTGGTCACATAGGCCGGCACAAGAGGGTCTGATGTGGTCGGGTATGCATTTACCTTCTGGATGTTACGCAACTGCATGTACGTGTTGCCTCGTTGCGCAAAGGAGGGGCGGGTATCGTCGGTATTTCCCTGCGTTTGCTGGTTCGGGGTGACCATGGGTGCGGAAACCTGACCCTGGGCATTCTGGAAGTAGTAGTAACCCACGGATCCCTTAAAACTCAGATCTCTCGTGATTTTCCAGTCGAGCCCCACCTGCCCCGCATAGAGATATTTGTCATAGCTAGAAACCTTGGACTGGGAAGTGGCTGGAAAATTCAGATCAGTATTGAAATACGGAAAAATTCCCGCCGTGGCAAAAGGCGTAACCCCTTTTGCAATTTTGTATCGCGCTTGGGCGGCAACTCCGTCGAACCCGATATCATTCGCCCACATGATCGTGGTGGGGGTGTAGAAAGGATTATCAAAGCGCCCGAACGTGATGGCCGCCATCCGATCGGGGTTGTCACCGAGTTCATACTTTAGGAACGCTCGGTCAATCCAGATGGCATAGGAGCTGAAATCCCCACCCTGACTGTTCCCACCGCCCCCGGCTTGACCTAAAGTTTGGTTTTCCGATACGGGAGACCCGTTCTGTCCGGTGCCGATCCTGAATCCTGAAGTAAAATTCTCGCCCAAATTCATGTCTGCGCCGAATCGGAAACGAATGCGCACTTGGCCGCGTTGTTGCGTGGTATTGTAAGTTGGGGGTGTTTGACCAGGAGTCTGTTGGGGATAATAGTACTGTTGGCCTGCCGGCAAACCGAGAGCCGCATTTTGGTTTTGGGGAATCGGAAAAAGACCGCTTGGATAAAGCCCCGGATAGGCTGAGTAAAATGCTCCTTGTTGGTACGGTCCGGGAATCTGGGACATGTTCAACGGTTGACCGGTGTTGATCGCGTTAAAATTCAACGTATCCAATAAATCCTGAGAATTTGAAATTGAGTCACTGTCGGGATAATAGTTCCCTTGATAACGGGTACGGAGGTCCATGAAGGGCCGGAATTTGCTCAGCCACTCGGGAATATTGGGTTGGTTCCACCCCTCGGCCTGGGCAGCGGCCATGACATCTCGCTTGATCTCATCCTTCATCTCCGCCTTCACGATCTCGGGAACGTAGGAAACACTGACCTGATCATCAGATTGAGGGGGAGCGGCGGCTTCCACAGCCATCTGCTGCGCGGCGGCCGCCTGCGTCGCGGCCTGCTGCGTTACCTGGGCCTGTTGCACGGCGTTCTTTGCATCCTCCTGCGCCTGTCGGATCAGGTCACCTGCATCATCCTTTGTCAGGATGCCGCGCTGGACAAGACGGTTGATCAGATTGAGAGTCACGTTCTCAGAAGGAGGCGCAGGTGCTGTGGCAGCCATCTTCTCCGGCGGCTGATCCATATTGGGAGGCTGATCCACCGGGATGGGCTTGATCGTAGGAGTGGCTGGGGAGAGAGCGGAGGAAGTGTTGGTAGCCACAACAGGAGGCGGCGTGGCAGAAGACTTTACGGCATCGGGTTTTGGCTCGGAGGAATCGACGGAAACCGTAGAATTCGTGGAAGCATCAGGTGAAGCGGGCGTGGAATCATTTGGCGATGCTGGAGCTGGCACTTGTTGGGAATCGGGTGCAGGCACCGCAAGCGTTCCTGAACCGGGTGGGAGAACCGCATTCGATGCTGCCGGATCCGGTGGGGAGGCCGTCGGCGTGGCACTGATTGGAGGAGCACTAGACACGGCGGCGGCAGCATCCGCCATGGCGGCAGTATCCGAGGCCAACGAGGAGGCCGTCGGTTGCTGTGACGACTGCGTGCCAAACAGCGAGTCAGCCGCCTTGCTGAGATCAAGCGCCATCACCATCAGGAAAAGCCAAAGGAGACCCCTTGCCTGCTTTGAGATCGGATAAGATTTCATGGGTTGTTCAGAATTTATGCAAAGCGATTGATGCCCTTTAGTTAGGGCGCTTGGCGCTGAAATGCATGACGATCGGCATCGGCATTCCGGCGGGAGGGGGCTCGGGCATCGAAAGTTCAGCGAAAGCCTCGCTGCGGATTGCATTGTCGACATCAGGATTCCCGGTGGACTTGGCCAGACTGACCTTTGAGACGCGACCGGTCTCATCGAACGGATTATCGAAATCGGGCTGCCGGACGAAACCCTGCTCCGGCGCCACTGCGGGCGGGCCGCGCACGTGCTGGTCTACGCCTACGG
>RFPR01000120.1 GCA_009928265.1 Pseudomonadota bacterium
GACCGCGACACGGCCGCCGAGGCGATCGAGCACATGAAGCTCCCGGCCGGCACCCCCGTCGAGGGAATCAAGGTCGACGTGGCCTTCCTCGGCAGTTGCACCAACGGCCGTCTCTCCGATCTTCAGGAGGTCGCCAAGCACATCAAGGGTCGCAAGGTCTCCCCGGATGTGAAGGCGATCGTCGTTCCCGGATCACAAGTCGTGGCCTCCATCGCCGAGAAGATGGGACTCGCCGAGATCTTCCGAGAGGCCGGCTTCGAGTGGCGCGGTGCGGGATGCTCCATGTGCCTCGGCATGAACCCTGACAAACTCGTCGGCGATCAACTCTCCGCCAGCTCGAGCAACCGAAACTTCAAGGGCCGCCAAGGCAGCCCCACCGGACGCACCATGCTCATGAGCCCCCTGATGGTGGCCGCCGCCGCCCTCACCGGAAAGGTGAGCGACGCCCGCAAGGTCTTCGGTATTCACTAAATTCCTTTTACCCATCTCCTAGCTCCCAGCTCCCAAAGTCATGGCACTCGCAAAAATCACCCAAGTCACCGGTCGCGGCGTTTATATCCCCGGCGACGATATCGACACCGATCGGATCATTCCCGCCCGCTTCATGAAGTGCGTCACCTTTGACGGACTAGGCGAGTTCGCTTTTGCAGACGCCAAGGCCGCCGAGAAGGCAGCTGGTCGCGTCCACCCGCTCGATGATTCCCGCTTCGACGGGGCAACCATCCTGATCTCAGGATCAAATTTCGGCTGCGGCAGTTCCCGTGAACACGCACCGCAGGCTCTCTACCGCTATGGATTCCGTGCCGTGATCGCGGAAAGTTTCGCTGAGATTTTCTTCGGCAACTCCACCACCCTCGGAATCCCCTGCGTGAAGATGTCCAAGCAGGATATCGAGGAGCTCACCGCTCTCATCGAGAAGACTCCCTCCATCCAGGTGACTGTGGATCTCACCGAGAACAAGGTGACCACCGATGACGTGGACTTCAATGCAGAGATCTCCATTCCGGGATCCGCTCGCGAGCCACTGATCAACGGCCGCTGGGACTCGATCGCCGATCTCGTGGACGGTATCGCTGATGTGAAGGCCCGGGTCGCGGCGATTCCCTATCTGGCAGCCAAGTAAACCTCTCCCGATGAATCACGGCGCGCGCCACCATGATGGCCACGCGCGCTTGATCTCGGAAAGAGAACCAAACGCCTTGGCAGGCGTGCGGAAGAGTGACGAAAGTCAGCCCCGAAGGGGTGTCACCGCTTTTTGGGAAAAAAGCGACATCAGAGAGAGGAGCTAAGATGATTCCCTTTTTCTCTGTTCGTAACGCTCGCGACTGCTTTCTGGGCGCACTGGGCGTCTATGCCCTCTGCATGATTGGGCAGGAGTTCTACAAGGTTGCTGGGACCCTTGCCGCTCCCCTCTGGCCCTCCAGCGGACTGGCACTTGCTCTCCTTCTCCTCGGCGGATGGAGGCTCTTCCCTGCGATTTCACTCGGGACGATTGCCGCGACCCAGTCCTTTGGGGATGATCCGATCTTCTCCATCGCTGGCTCCGTCGCGAACACGCTGGAGTCCTTGATCGGATGGTTCCTCATGGATCCGCGTGTTTGGATTCTCGAACTCGATGACTCGGGTGCGTGATCTGCTGGTGCTGATGCTAGCAGGTGCTCCTTGGGGCACCATGGTGAGCGCCATCCTCTGCACCCTGGGATTGGTTGAGGCAGGAGCGGTCAAGACTTCTGGAATCCCTCTATCATCGCTCCTCTTCTGGACAGGTAATGTCCTGGGGATCCTCGTCTTCACACCGCTTTTCATCAGTGTGGCACAGCGATGGAATGAGGGAACCCTCTTCCGGACATCACCCCGTGATCTCCTCTGGACCGCGCTCCTCGCCATCACGGTCATTATTGGATTCAGTATCAAGCATACCGCCCATACGGGTTTGATTCCCCTCGCCTACCTCTCCTTCCCCCTCTTGGTCTGGCTCTCCTTTGAGTGGCGTCGTGATGTAACCCTGGCTTTGGCGCTCGTGACGATCATCATGACAGCCTTCACGGCGACCGGTCACGGCCCCCTTTTGCGCAATGATCCGATGGCCACGTATGCCGAGATGACGATTTTCATCATCGTCTACGCCCTCTCGAGCCTCATTCTCATGGCGGCTAGTGAGGAGACCCGTGAACTCTCCGCCCAGACACTCGACCTGAGGATTTCCGGCGTCAGGAATGAAGCGGCGCTTCGTCTCATCCGAGCCAATCTGAACCCTCACTTTCTCTTCAACAGTCTTAACACAATCAAATCCCTGATCCCGGAAGATCCCGCCAAGGCACAGACTGCCATTGTCTCCCTGTCGGATCTTTTGAGGACCTCTTTGAAATTGACCAAGAGAGAACGGGCTCCCGTGCGCGAGGAACTCGCTGTCATCCGATCCTATCTGGACCTTCAGAAAATCCGACATGAGCAGCGCTTGGATTGCTCGATCGAGACCGATCCCTCTTCCCTCGACTGTCTGATCCCTCCGATGATTTTTCACCAACTCGTCGAAAATGCTATCAAACATGGCGTCGAGAACTCCTCGACGGCCACTCCGGTCAGAATCCGCTGTATTCTGGATGGAATCTCTCTTCTGCTCAGCGTCGAGAACCAAGGGCACCTTGATCTCGGGCACGAGGCAGGTCTTGGACTTCACTCCATCCGGGAAGAGTTATCGGTGCTTTACGGAGAGCAAGCCTCCTTCACGCTCAGGCAGGGCCTTCATGACTCCGTGATCGCAGAGATAAGGCTCCCTGCGGCGACCTGATTTTCATCGCACCCGATCCACCCATGAACTCGCTTCCCCGACAGAGCTTGGCGCGCGACTTCTCCATCCTGATCGTCGAGGACGAGCGACCGGCACGCTCGGAATTAAAGCGGATGCTACTCGCACTCGGCATGAAAGGTGCGGTCCGGGAGGCGGCCTCGGTGAGCGAAGCCCTCGTCTCGGTCAACTCGTCCCGCCCCGATCTCATCCTGCTCGACATCCAGATGCCGGGCGGCGGCGGATTTGATCTCCTCACTCAACTCGGCTCCGATCGCCCCCCTGTCATCTTCACCACGGCTTACGAGCAGTTCGCCGCAAGGGCCTTTGAGGAGGAGGCTGTCGATTACCTCCTCAAACCCTTCGACTCCGCACGGCTGGGCAAGGCTCTGGCACGTCTGGACGCAACTTCGGAACAGTCGAACCGACTCGGCTCGGGAGATGTGGTTCTCCTCAAGATCGACGGGGAATGCAAGATTCTCCCTGTCGGTGAGATCGAACTGATCGAGGCCACTGAGGAGGGAAACATGGTCCGCTGGAGAAAATCCTCGGGCATCGTCAATCGAACCCTCAAGCAACTGGAGGAACGTCTCGATCCGGCGCTGTTCTTCCGATGCTCCCGAGAGGCACTTCTGAATATCCGGGCCATCAGAAAAACCAGTCTGGATGAAGCGGGCAACCTCAGGGCACAGCTCGCTGGGGGACGAGGGGTCGACTTCTCACGGCGCCAGAGCTCCCTCTTTCGGAAGCAGCACCGGTTATAGCTCCTAGCTCCTAGCTCCTAGCTCCTAGCTCCTAGCTCATTCCACCACTGCTTGAACTGCGCAAGCGCACGGCTTCGGTGGCTCATGCCGTGCTTAATCTCGCTGGAGAGTTCTCCAAAGGTTTCGCTGTAGCCTAGGGGCATGAAGATCGGGTCGTAGCCAAAGCCGCCAGCGCCCCTCACCTCGGTGGCGAGGATTCCTTCCACCGTCCCGTCAAAGGTGGCAAGGGTTACCCCGTTCTCCGCGACAGCCAGCACACAACGGAAGCAGGCTGTCCTCTGCTCATGAGACACGCCCTGAGTTTTTTCGAGCACAAGAGCCGTATTCTGCTCGTCAGTGCATCCGGGTCCGGCATACCTCGCCGAATAGACCCCGGGCTCCTTGCCAAGTGCATCGACTTCTAGTCCCGAGTCGTCGGCCAGCACGATTCCGGACACATGCAGGGAGATCCCTTCGGCCTTCAGACGCGAATTAGCCTCGAATGTCGTCCCGGTTTCCTCGATTTCAGGGAGTTCCGAGGCGCTCGTGGCATCGGTCACAAGAACCCCTGAACCTAGCATCTCCTGGATCTCGCGGGTCTTGTGACGATTCCGGGTGGCGAGGAAAATGGGCGTGGGCTTGGCGGCGGCAGGGTTTTCGGATTGCATGGCAGGCTCACAAGTTCGAACCAGATGTCCCTGACCCGCAAGCACTATCCCTTTTCCGAATTCGAGCCCCGTTGGCAGAAGCACTGGCTCGAGACCCAGGCCTTCCGCGCCAAGAATCCCGGGGAACCGGGCTTCCGTGCCAAGGCTACCAAGTACTACGTGCTCGACATGTTCCCCTACCCGAGCGGCGACGGTCTCCATGTCGGCCATGTCGAGGGGTACACGGCCACTGATATCCTGGCGCGCTACCGCCGCATGACCGGGGCCAACGTACTCCACCCGATGGGATGGGACGCCTTCGGCCTTCCGGCCGAGCAGTATGCGATCAAGACCGGACAGCACCCCCGCGTCACAACCCAGCGCAACGTCGATAACTTCCGCAAGCAACTCCAAGCCCTCGGCTTCAGCTATGACTGGTCGCGCGAGGTCGGGACGACCGATCCGGAGTACTTCCGCTGGACCCAGTGGATCTTCCTGCAGCTTTACAATGCCTGGGTGAATCCCGCCACGGACTGCGCCGAGCCGATCTCCACCTACACGGGGGAGGATCCCGATTCCGTCCGGCTTGCCTATGTCTCCGAGGTGCCGGTGAACTGGTGCCCCGAACTCGGCACCGTCCTTGCCAACGAGGAGGTCGTCGATGGGAAGAGCGAGGTCGGTGGCTTCCCCGTGGAGCGTCGCCCGATGCGCCAGTGGATGCTCCGGATCACGACCTATGCCGAGCGCCTGATGGCCGATCTCGAGGGTCTCGACTGGCCCGAATCGATCAAGATCCTGCAGCGCAACTGGATCGGCCGCAGTGAGGGTGCCGAGGTTCGCTTTAGTCTCGAGGGGCACGGGGACTCAGTCACCGTCTTCACGACGCGTCCCGATACCCTTTTTGGCGCAACCTACCTCGTACTCGCCCCCGAGCATCCGCTTGTCGGAAAGATCACCTCCGAGGCGCAGCGCACTGCTGTGGAGGCCTACGTGAAGGCGGTCAACGCCAAGAGCGATCTGGAGCGCACCGATCTCGCCAAGGAGAAGACCGGCGTCTTTACCGGTGCCCATGCGGTCAATCCCGTGAACGGGGAGAAGATTCCCGTCTGGATCGCCGACTACGTCCTCACCGGATACGGCACCGGCGCCATCATGGCCGTCCCGGCACATGACGAGCGCGATCACGAGTTTGCGGTGAAATTCGCACTGCCGGTCATCCAGGTCGTCCGACCGGATGAGCCCGTGGATGGATCTTCTGTCGAGAAGCACGTTTGCTTCAGCGGAGAAGGCACCGTCTTTAACTCAGGTATCCTTGATGGCCTCCACACCCCCGAGGCTAAGAAGAAGATCATCGCTTGGCTTGAGGAGAAGGGCCTCGGCAAGGGAACCATCACTTACAAACTCCGCGACTGGCTCTTCTCTCGTCAGCGCTACTGGGGCGAACCCTTCCCCATCATCTGGGAGAACGGCAAGCACCGTCCTCTCTCCGATTCGGATCTTCCCGTTGAGCCTCCCGCCATGGAGGACTTCAAGCCGACCGGAACCGCCGAGCCTCCGCTCTCCAAGGCCACCGACTGGGTCCGCTACTCGGAGACCGCAACACGTGAGCTCAATACCATGCCCCAGTGGGCAGGCTCCTGCTGGTACTACCTCCGCTTCTGCGATCCCGGCAACAACGAGCGCTTCATCGGCAAGGAGGCCGAGGAGTACTGGATGGGGGCCAATGGCAAGCAGGGCGGCGTCGATCTCTACGTCGGCGGCACCGAACATGCCGTGCTTCACCTCCTCTATGCCCGCTTCTGGCACAAGGTTCTCCGCGACCTTGGGCACCTCACGACACCCGAACCTTTCCAGCGCCTCGTCAATCAAGGCCTGATCCTCGGACAGGACGGGGTGAAGATGTCCAAGAGCCGCGGCAACGTGGTCAATCCCGACTCCGTGGTCTCCGAGTACGGAGCCGATTCGCTCCGTCTGTATGAGATGTTCATGGGGCCACTCGAACACGGGAAGCCGTGGAGCACGACCGGGGTCGAGGGAGTCTACCGATTCCTGGCCCGAGTCTGGCGTCTCGCCATGGCCGAGGATCAGGAGGGCAACTGGGTTCTCTCGGGAGATCTTGCCGAGCAGGAGCTCACCTCCGCCCAGCGCCGCGTGCTGCACGCCACGATCAAGAAGGTGACGGGTGACGTCGAGGTACTGAGCTTCAATACCGCAATCTCCCAGATGATGGTCTGCACGAACGAGTTCACCTCGGCCAACCCTCGCCCACTG
>RFPR01000013.1 GCA_009928265.1 Pseudomonadota bacterium
GGATCCGTTCGTGATCGAAGCGGTTCTTGAAATAAGGCCAGCCGTGACATTCGTTTTACCAAAGAGGGCGTTGAGATAATTGGTGGCGCTGTTACTATTTATTGAAAGAAAAGAAGGAAGAACAGGCACGGGATTACCAACAGCGGTAAGGTTATAGTTGGCCTTGGCGGTGGCTTTTGGAGAATTCCAAACGAGGGCTGCCGGATGCGGCAGCCCGTAGAATGACCAGAGTGCCGGACTCAGGCAGACACTGAAGGGATGACCAGGCATGCGATGGTACTCATTCCCAGCTGGAACGGAACTTTGAGCCGCCAAATCCTCAAGCGAAGAATAGGTGGGAGGGTCCCAGGGAGCTCCTTCGGAGGCCGTGTTGATGTTCAGCTTGCAGCTTTCATCATCGGTCCAGAAGGCTATCCTTCCAACGATGGGGTTGGTGGCACTCGGTTGGGTGGCGGCAGTGGTGAAGGTGGCGGTAGTGGTGCTGCTAATGTCGGGTGCGATGAGTGTCCCGTCTCTCAACATGTAGAGCCAGGTTACGGGCATGGCTGCGGGATTGCTGGCGCCGGATAGTGTGGAAGAGGCGGAGTTGATGCTGAAACCGTCCACAACGGGATTTGTCACTCCGCTGACAGGGTTATTGGTCATGGAAGGATCCATGATGGGGTAGTTGGTGATAGTACTGCCTCCGCTGCTCTTTTTTACAGGGGAATTCAGGTCGACATAAAGGGCGGTCTTGTTCCACCATCCGGTTCCCGGCAAATCATTGGTCGCCGGAACATTGGTACGGAGAACGGGAGCGCTGTAGATTTTGTAGAGAATGGTTGTGTTGGAAGAGAAATTTGCCGGGAACGTACGAATGGCTCCGGGTTGGGAGGCCCAGCCAATCATGTTACCTGTTGCATCAAATCCCGTGGTGGCATCCCTGATCTGGGCTATGGTTAGCTGAACAGCAGCATTAGCCAGATTCCGGGTGGTAATGGCGGAAGCGGTCGCTGCTCCTCCGGAGGACTCGTTTCTGATGGCGGTGAGGAAGGCGACGGCCAATCCGGAAATGATGATAAGGAACGCCAGGATAATGACCAATGCGGCTCCGCTTGAGTGTCGGAGCCTATTGGTGCGAGGGTTACTCAAGGTGATCATGGACATTCTTGTCGTTGGTCGAATGGGCGAGGTTTGAGAATTGGGAGGCGGGAAACAGTGTGTTGGGCTGAACGGATCAACCGGTGCACAGACGAGTCGAAGGGATACGGGAGAGCTTTGAAGATCGGAAACCTTGAGGGAAGTGGGTATTTGGTTCTGAGGATGCATGAGAGGAGGTCAATTTGTCTGGGTGCCGCTCCACTTGGCGGCCTTGATGGCTATATCGGTTGTGAAGACCCGGTAGTTGATCTGTTTGGTGCTTAGATAGTTCTGGAAAGCGCTGATATCCGCGGTGAAGTTTGTGGACTGGGCAAACCAATTGCTCGAGGAAATGACATTCGATAAATTCGCAAGGATTTGAGGAAATCGTACGGCTGAAACCTCATCCACTGCTATTAAGGAGACTTGAACGACGGGTGGAAGCTGATTGTGGGGGTTTAGCATGCCATTGGTCGAGAGTGAGTTCGTGGTGGAAGAGTCATAAACGTAGTCTGGGGCGAGTGAGGCCGCTGTGTAGGTGGAGCCCATGTCCGCGGGAGTGAGTTTCGGGAGAAGAATCAGGGCGATTACGTTTTCCGCGACGACATGGGAGGGTCTAGGATTTGCAGTTACGAGAGAGTTGGAGATCCAATCCACATTCTTGTAGCTGCGATTGGTTGTGTAGTTGTAGATCGAAAGACTCTCCGTCGGCTCCATGAGCTCCATGAGTCGATAGCGAACCCTTGGTAAGGGCGTTCCGATGGTGAGGAAGCTTGGTCTTGAGTTTGTATCGCTACCGTATTCGATGAAATATCCCCACGTGTTAAGCGCATGTTGAAGAACGGAATTTGTGGCATTGGTGGCGAAACCATTGGGTGCCTGAAAGAAAACCGACATGGTCGGATTCGTGTTCGTCAAGGTGGAGCCAAGTCCGGCAAGGATGGTGGCGGTGGGGCCGGAAAGGAAACGCAACTCCGACTGGCGGAAAATCGACGTCGGATTCGTGGGATTGTCGTAATCAAGATACGTGTTGAGAGTTGCCTGCGAGAGGCGCCTCGTGATGGTATCAAGGGATTCTCTTGCCGCGCGGAATTCCTCGATTTTCCCGCTGGTGGATTTCCAAGTTTTTGACATTTGGGAGACCATGACCAGCAGAAGAAAGACAATAAACGCCAGAATGGCCGTCGAAATCAGGACTTCAACAAGGGTAAAGCCGTTTTGGGAATGCTTCACGGGTGAGGATTTTCTGGCTGGAGGATTAACCATCAATCAATCGAGTGCAGGAGGAATTGGAATGGTCGGTATTTATTTCTTCCCGATTAGGGTGGAAAAACTCAAAGTATTGGGATTCGTGGCCGAGTAAGCGCCTCCCGAATTTTTTGCAATCAAGATGGAGACGGTATACAGGTTTGAGGAACTTCCTCCAAGAATACTGGAGATGCCTCCGGAGTTCGTGGCATTGCTCAAGGAAACTCTGACCCTGTAGACACAATTCAGTGAGTTTGCGTTCGTGAGTTCCGTTCCCTGTTCGTCAAAAAAACGGTTTGTCGTTTGCAAATTGGTAAAACTGGTGCTCTGCAAGTCGTTGATCACGCGCTGTGAAATCTGCGTGCAGACGGCGGTGTTCATCGTGTCTTGGAAAGATTTGATTCCTGTCGGCAGCAATCCCAGCAGGGGGATGAGCGCAAAAGCAGTGACGCCGAGCGCGATAACAATCTCCACCAGGCTGAAGCCTGATCGCGATCGGGAAAAGTGACAAAAATTCCTTTGTTCCAAAGTAGGGGGGGGATCTCCGAACCAGAGAATGTCAATATTTGACATAACTAGTAAATAATAAAAGAAATGCATTTTGTCAAGAGATGTTAGCAGGCTGATTTTATATGACTGCCAAGCCACTGCTGGGAGCCTCCTGCAACGAGGATGCGATTGACTTGATCATATACGGCATTACCCGTGCCGAGCGCGAACGCCGTTTGAACAGGATCCCCTAACGCCATATTTTGGTTTCCCTGGTTATAATGGATTTGGAGTGGATTGCTCGGCTATGGGTTTTCGAATCATGGGGAAAAATGAGCAGCCTGCGATTTCGGTTTATCCTGCACAGGGAATACTAAGAGGGTAAAAAGGGGATAGCAAAAAAGCCAAGTTTCGTTATGATATCACTTAGGCCAGTATAAAATAAAAACCCGTGTTTACTTCGTCGAGTACCCCCTTCGTTAAATGCTCCCGTGTTGTTTTTCTGACAGCAATGTATATTTCCATGCTGTCTGCACGATCCGCGTTTGCAGAAGACCCCGGTGTCACCTCTCTTAAGAACACCCCCAGGAAGGTGGCTCCCCAATCCGACATCAAGGAGAAGGGGGCGCAACTCTCGACGACTGGCTACGACTCCGGCGCTTGGCCCGCTGGGCATGTTCCGGGAACCGCCTGCGTGGACGACAAGGGGCAGACCAATGGGAATGATACATTGTCGCCGGAACTTATTATTCGTTCCGGATTTGAAGCCGACACCGCCTTTACAGGCCGCGAGGACCACGACGATTATGTGACTAAAGGCTACGTCCCGACGACCACCACGGATCACGACACTGCAAGAAGGGGTAAAGAGTCCGTCTCCGTCACCCTCGACTACGCCTACGACGACTGGTGCATGGCACGGATGGCTCACCTGCTGGGGAAGAGAGAGGATGAGAAACTCTTCCACATGCGCTCGAGCAACTACCGGAACCTCTTCGATCCCGAGACCGGACTCATGCGGGGGAAGACGGCCGAGGGGGCCTTTATATCCCCTTTTGATCCCAAGAACTGCTACCGTGCCGACTACACGGAGTCCGATGCCTGGCAGGCCTCCTTCTTTGTCCCGCACGATCCTCAGGGCCTGATCGACCTGATCGGTGGCGATGCCGCCTTCATTGCCAAGCTCGACCAGCTTTTTAGTGAAAGCTCCGACATGGTGCACCCCCAGGTCGATATCACCGGACTCATCGGGCAATACTCCCAAGGAGACGAGCCCGACCACCATGTCCCTTACTTTTACAGCTACGCCGGGGTACCCTGGAAAACCCAGGAGCGCGTCCGCCAGATCATGAAGACTCTCTACACGAACAAGGACGACGGACTCTGTGGCAACGACGATTGCGGCCAGATGTCGGCTTGGTACGTGCTGAGCGCCATAGGGTTCTACCCCGTCAATCCGGCTGACGGGATCTATGTGATCGGCAGCCCGCTGGTGGACCGGGCCGTGATCCCGCTCGATCCGAGGTATTATCCGGGCGGCACCTTCACCGTGGTGGCCAGGGAGAATTCCCCTCAGAATATCTACATCCAGTCGGCCACCCTCAACGGGAAGCCGCTCACCCGATCCTACATCACCCATGCAGAGCTGGTGCAGGGAGGGGAACTCGTGCTGCAGATGGGGCCCAAGCCGAACAAGGAATGGGGTCAGGAGAAGAGCTCCCGGCCCCCCTCCGGAAAGCTTTAACCCCCATTGGTGATCCATGGGTTCTGATGGTTCTGATCCAAGATGTTCTGATACTACCCGCCTCTCATCGAGTGGATCGGATTCAGTGATCCGAACCCTTTTACCCCTCAAAACTCTGGGGTGATAAAAAAAGAGCGGGTGCAGTAAAAAAAGATGAATCTCCTTATTGACAAGACATTGGGCAATCTCTACCTTGATACACCCCTATGCAGATGAATTCCCCCATCTCTCTCATGAAAACCCCCCCTGCAGAAGCCGCCGACGCGTCCAAAGCCCGATTTGGACGCCCTGATCTCCTGACTGTGAGGGGTAAAGGCATGACCGGCACAAAGCGCACAATAGGCACAATGAGCATGATCTCTCGCCTCGCGCTGATGACCTTGGTTGCAGTAGGCATGATACCTAAGGCCAAGGCCGTCACGTACTACTGGACTGCTACAGGAACGAATACTTGGGGAACTGCTTTCTGGTCCACAACCTCAACAAGTGGAGGGACAACAGGAGTTAATCCGGGTGTCAACGACACGGTAGTATTTAATCAGTCAACGATCAATGGTTCGACGGTTGTGAACCTCTCTGGAAATACGTCAGTAGCAGGAATGATATTTAACAATACTGGCGCCACAACGATAACGAATCAAACTCCGACAATCGGGTCATCTGGCATTACGATTAATGCCGGAGCGGGGGCAGTAACATTGACGAGAGCCACTATTGGTGTGAGTCAGACTTGGCTCAATAACTCATCGAGTTTATTTACTTTATCTAACGCCGTCGGAGGAACTACTGCAGTTAGAATACTTACTGTAGACGGAAGCGGTAACTTTAGTCTGATTGCCAATATCACTAGTGGCGGATCACTTGTTAAAACAGGAACGGGAACTCTGAGTCTCGGTCAAATGTCAGCCAATGCTGGTAATTATACCTTAAATAATGGAACTTTAAATCTAACTAACGTCAAATCTTTTGGCACAACAACAAGCAGTTTGACTATTTACGGGGGATCACTGGACGGCAATGCAGTAGTACAAGGCACGAACGCAATCACGATTAACACGGATTTCGCATTTATTGGATCTAGCGGTAACTTAAGCATCACCAACGGCACAGTCAGTCTCGGTACGGCCGCAGGAACCAGCCGCACCATCACCGTTAATGCGAATACGCTGACTTTGGGAGGAGTGATCTCAAACGGCACCACGGCCAACAGCCTGATCAAATCAGGCGCAGGTGCACTCTCTCTTACAGGAGCCAATACTTACTCCGGCGGCACCACCATCAACGCCGGCACCTTGGTTGCCGGAAACAATGCCGCCTTTGGTACTGGTGACGTCACCTTTGTGGGAAATAGCACAGTGACCAATTCTGGTTCAGTGAGCATTGCCAACAACTACGCTATCAACAGCGGCATACTTGCTACCTTCGGCGTCACGGCTAGCACAGCCATTACCAATACCGGCGTCATCAGTGGCAGTGGATCCCTCTCCAAGGTCGGCACCGGCACCCTGGCTCTCTCGGGCAATAATACCTTCCAGGGCGGTGTGACCCTCTCAGCCGGTCAACTCAACCTGAACAGCTCTACGGCCCTGGGAACCGGCACCCTGACCATTGGCGGCGGTACCCTCGACAACACCAGCGGCTCTGCGATCATTAATGCCAATAACAACTCCATGGTCTGGAATGGCAGCTTCGGATTCGCTGGATCGAGCGACCTGAATCTCGGCACTGGGGCTGTAACCAATACTGTTAATAATAACACGATTACGGTATCTGGAGGCAACTTAACGGTCGGCGGAGTGATCAACGGCTATGGTTTTACAAAGGCAGGGGGTGGTACACTGACCCTCGGTGGAGCCAACACATTTATCGCAAACTCGGGTGGAGAGTTTATTACGCTGTCAGGAGGTGCCCTCAAGTTAGCTAACAATCTGGCTCTGAGCACCGCCTTCTCTGGAAATACAACTCAGCTCAAGATGGCTGATGGAACCACCTTGGATCTGAATGGTACTGCGGTGGGCGCCACTGGCGGTGGAGTGATAAGTGATAGCGGGAACAAATCCCATACGATCACCAACAGCAGTGCCGCGAATGCCTCGCTTGCAATGCAAATCACAACAGGTGCTAACTCGACCAACGCCTTCACTTTCGGAGTGGGTGCTGGGAACATCACCTTCACTGGGAAGGTGTCTGGCACTGGTCCATTCAACAAAACCGGAACTGGGACCCTGGTTCTTGGCGCAACAGGAACAACAAACGCTTCCTTCTACCAGATTCAGGCTGGAGCCGTGGAGTTGACGACAGCGAACTTCGCCTCGGTTGCCAATGCCACTGCCGGCAGCAATGTGGTCATTGCCAGTGGGGCGACACTCCATTTCAACGGGCAGAGTGTCGGGGCGACCAACAGGGGTCTAACCATCGCGGGAGTTGGCTCCGATGGGAAGGGTGTCCTGCAGAACAGCAGCGCCACATCCGCCACCAATAGCTTCACCAACCTGCTCACCGGTAATTCCACGATCGGAGTCGGAACCGGTGGCGCACTCACCTTTTCCGGTACTGTGACCGACGCAGGTGCCGGTGGCGGCTACTCCCTCACCAAGGTCGGCTCAGGCTCCCTGATCCTCAATGCGTCCAACTCCTATGCGGGTGGCACATTGATTAATTCCGGCACCTTGGCGATCGGCAACAGCAATGCTTTGGGAACGGGTACGGTCACCTTTGCTAGCAACAGCACCCTTGCGGGAGTTTCCAACACCACTTTTTCCAACAACATAGCGATTAACACGGAAGTGGCCGGCACCTTCAGTGAGACAGGCGTCACCATGACCAACTCGGGTGTCATCAGCGGTCAGGGCACACTGGTCCAGAATGGTACGGGTACGCTTGTGCTCTCCGGTAACAATACCTATTCGGGCGGTACCTTGGTCAGCAACGGCACACTCTCCTTTGCTTCTGCAGGCAATCTCGGAACCGGAACAGTGACCCTCTCTGGTACGTCCGGAGGCCAGGCCGTTCTCAACAACACGGCAGTGAGCGGTACCACCGCCCTCTCCGGGCTGACCTTCAACGGCTACGGCACCTTGGTGCTTAACTCGGGAGCGGTTCTCACGGCAACCAACATCGGCTTGAGCGGAACCGGTAACCTGATCAGCTACAACGGAAGCTTCTCACAGGGCACCACTAACACCGTGCTCGTATATTCAAATGCCATTGGTGGTAGCATAGATCCCACACTGCTCTCCATTACTGGATCGGCGGTGGGTGGAACCGTACAACTCAATACGACTTCTTCGGGAATCCGCTCCTCGGTGACCTTCACCAATACTGGTAATTCTCTGCAACTCATTACCGGTGCCTTCCAGAACGCGAATCTTGCTTTCAGCGGAGCTAGTGGTGCATGGGATACGAACACGGCGAACTGGACGGCCTACCCAAGCGGTGTAGCCGGTCAGACCTTCTACAGCGGAGACAGCGTCTGGTTCACCAACGCAGCCAATGTGGCGGTGTCAGGCTCTGGGGTGAGCGCGGCCAATATGACCATCGCCAACGGCAGCGGCACCGTCATTCTCGGTGTCGGGACGATCACGGCCAACACCTTCACCAACAGTGGTGCCGGCAATGCGGTACTCTCTAATTCCCTCGTGCTCAACGGAAACGGCACGCTGGTTCAGAATGGATCGGGAACGCTTTCGCTGCTGGCAAGCAACAGCTACTCCGGTGGCTCGACCCTCAATTCCGGTGCCCTGGCGCTGAGCAATGCCTACGCCTTGGGCTCGGGTGCTGTGAGCGTGACGGGAAGTGGCACGATCTCCTCGCTGACAAATCTTAGCCTGGGAAATAACTTTGTGATCAATAACGGGGCCAGCGCAACCTTTACCGAGGCCGCCGCGATCGCGCTCACTAACGCAGGTAACTTCACCGGGACGGGAACGCTGGCACAAAGTGGTGGCACGCTGGTGCAATCGGGATCACTTGCTAGCGGATTGAATCTCAATATCGCCTCGGGAACGATGAACCTGGCCAACGGCAATCAGACCGTGAATGACGTGACCATTGGAAATAGCACGCTCTCGGGTAACGGGACACTCACGGCAAACTCCTTCACGGCAACCAACACAGGCGCGGCAACCATCTCCAATGCGCTCGCTGGATCTGCATCATTCACCCAGAACGGGACGGGGACAACTACCTTCAGGGCAACCAATACCTACACAGGCGGGCTTTTCGTTAATGCGGGTGCTGTTCAGACCGTCCACCTTACCTCTGCTGGTGGGTACCAACCCACCGGGTTCGGTGGTGGTACTATCACCCTTGGTGCCACAAGCGGAACAAACAATGCTGCGATCTTGAACAGTGCCAACGGCGGCTCTATTACGAACACGATCTTCGTCCAGGGCGGCTCCTCCAATAATACCCTTGTTGTCGGTATGAACGGTGCCAGTAGCGGTTACTCGGGAAATATCATCCTGAGTAACAACCTGACGGTGTTTAATAACGCCACCCAAGATGGCAAGTCTTCGTCCTGGTCATCAACGTTTAGTGGTGCTGGAAACCTAACTATTGCCAATAGCAATGTTAAAACAAATACAGGACTAACGCTTTCAGGCCCAATCAATATGATTGGCTCAATCCTTCACACGGGAAGCAGCTCAAATGCCTATAATACGATTAGTGGCAACGTCGGATCCAATGTAACAAGCGTCACCCAGAACAGTGCTACAACAGCCCTCATTCTCACCGGATCAAACAATTTCCAAAATCTTACGATCACAAGCGGTACGGTTCTGGATGCTGGTACCAATGCGCTTGCCGGTGTGGTTGTTGACAGCTCTCTCTTTAATTCGGGTCTCAAATTCCAGACCAACATCTCTACCTTTAACCTTGGCGGGTTGAGCGGTAGCGACAGTGTTGCAATGACCAACTCGACTAATGGCTCAATCAATCTTGCCGTGGGTGGTGCTGGGTCAAACAATAACTTCTCGGGAAGCCTTTCGGGTTCGGGAACCCTTATCAAATATGGTTCGGGAACCCAGACGTTAACGGGCAGTAATAGTTACTCGGGTGGCACGGTTGTGAACACTGGGCAACTTACTGCCAATAGTACAAATGCTTTCGGGACAGGAAACCTGGCGGTGAGTGGCGGTGTGCTCGACCTCGGGAACAATACCTTCACCAACACGATTGTTGCATCGGGGGGTACGATCCAGAATGGAACCCTTTCCAACAATACGAGCTTCGAACTCAGTGGAGGCACGATCTCTGCCAACCTTGCGGGAAATGCTGCCCTCACCAATAGCTCTGGTACAACAACACTCTCGGGAAGCAATAGCTACACGGGTGGTACTGCAGTGAATGGCGGCACTGTTCTCTTCACCTCAAACAATTCCCTCGGTTCTGGCGGTGTCTCTCTGGCCAATGGAACAGGTCTGACTTACTCCGGCGCCTCAGCTACAACGCTTGCCAACAACATCTCGGTGACCAGTGGTACCGGCACCATCCAGAATTCAACTGCAAATTTACTGACTCTGTCGGGTAATCTGATCAAGAATGGCACAATTCTTCAGTTGTACCGTGGCAGCTATAATGTGACTGGGGTCATCAGTGGCAGCAACCCCAATTCTGATCTCTACCTCAACAACGCTTCGGTAACCCTCAGTAATGCCGCTACGTTCAATGGAGGGACTAAGCTCTTCGGTGCATCAACCCTCACGGCCGGTGTCTCCTCCGCGATTCCTTCCGGATCATTCCTCACAGTGGGCGGTACTGACGAGGAATCCACTGTTACCAACACCGTGAACTTGGCTGGCTACAGCCAGACCATTTCAGGCCTTGCTTCAGGAACTGGTGGAGTCAACCAGATCCTCAACTCCTCGGGTACCTACACAACGCTCTCCATTTCCGGGAGTGGAAGTGATGTCTTCGGAGGGAGCATCAGTGGAAATATGGGACTTAGAGTCCAAGGGGGTAAGGTGCTCAACCTTACGGGTGATAACGGTTACACGGGAACGACGACCATTGAAGGTGACGGCACTAAGCTGAACCTCGGCTCCACTGGTGCTCTCAGCGGCACATCCAACGTCGTGGTGTCCGCAGGATCAACTTTCCTCCTCGGTGCCAGCGACAGGGTCACTAACACTGCGAAGCTAACTTTGAACGGAGGTACACTCTCGATGGGTGGAAACGGATCAACCAGAGCCGGTTCGCAGACCTTCAATTCTCTTACTCTTACGGGTAACAGTGTCATTGACTTCTCCAGCCTGTCGGGAACTTCCTCGATTATCTTCGGTTCCATGGCAATGGGCAGCTACACACTAAAAATATACAACTATGATCTGTCATCGGGAACCCACCTCTACGATACTCTCAGCCGTACTGGAACCGACTCAGGTCTCAAACTGGGCAACATCAGATTCTACAGTGGATTGAACGACGTAGGCTTCTTGGGAACTGGCAACTTACTTGCAGGCGAGATCGTCCCCGTGCCTGAGCCGAGCGTAATCGTTACAGCGGCACTCATCCTTGGATGGTTCCTCTTTTCGCAGCGGAAGCTACTCGGTGGCTGGATACGTAATCGTGAGGAGACCTCCCTGATAGGATAAGAGGTAACTCGGGGGAGGATCTCTTCCCCTAGGGACTCTAGCAGGCCCCTGGAGGTTAACTCTGATCGTGAATATCTCTGAAGCTTGATCGTGTTGCGGGCATAAATGGGGAGACAGGTTTTACCTTTTAATCTATGTGATGACGGCACTTACTCAGACAGGGGGGCATTATCAGTTTCGTTGCCGGGGTGTCCTCCACCTCGTTGAAACGTTCTAACTTTTGAAACCCAGTCTCTTTTCCTATCCCGCATACCAATGCAAAATCGGGGTGATGATGCTCTAGGTTCGGCTGATAGAGCGGGACGTCTGAACCACATCGCGCAGTTAATTCGCAAAGTCGACTCAAGGATCAAGGCGTAGCGTCAGGACTACAGATGTCTCCTCGAGGGTTGCCGTGCAGGCGGGGGCCAGGGATTTCGCGACCTCAAGGGCCGAGCGGTCCAAGACCCCAAATCAAAAACAGGGCTCTAAGTCACTAAACCCGGAATCAATATTGCGGATCAGGCTTGGGGGAGCCGTAGAAATTCAGCATTCCTTTCTGAGTGGCCACCGGCTCAATGTTCAGGTCTTTGCGGTCGATGGGATGAGCTGCGGAGGTCAGGAGGATTGTTTCCCCTTTGTGAAGATCGATAGTCACGACCCTTTGTCCATCGGTACTTTTTTCCTCGCTCGTCTTAAATGCACGATCGCCGGTGACCTTGATCGGAGCATCCAGATCAGTAACCACACGGCAGGGAGAACCAGCAAGGCTCTTGATCTTCACGAAGAGTGTTCTCCCACCCCGGCGTACGGCCGAGACCTCGAAGGCACCCTCGGCCAGCAACTTGTCGAATGAGACGTCCTTCCAGGAGGCGGGAACCGCAGGAAAAATGCGAAGGCAGGTGCCGAAGGGGTCCTGCGACCAACTCTGAAGGAGCATCTCGTGAAGGGTCGAGGCACCGGAAAGAGGCGTTTCGATGACCGGGCCGGCCTCGGTGTAGAGCGTGTTGGCCCGGATCGGGAACTCCAGCTTCGTCCTCCCGTTGCGGAACTCAAGGAAGGTATTCAGGTAGTTTGCGGCATCATCGCCTCTTCCCATCCAGGCAGACATTGCCCCCGCACCCGTGTAGGAGAATCCACGGAACCCGCTCTGATTGGCCGTCCAGTTGCCGAATGACTTTTCAATAAGCGGCCTGTCGGAAGGCAATGTCGGGTCGACCAGATGCAGGGGATAGATCATGAAGAGATGCGAATAGTGACGGTGCGACTCTAGGAAGGGAACCCCGTCGGCGATCATGTAGCCTGTGAAGGGATCGACCGGGAAGGGAGTGAGTTCGGTAAGAGTCTTTTTCCAGACAGCAGCCTGCGGATCGTTTAATCCGAGTCTTTCGTCAGTCGCCAGGAGTGTCTGAAGCCCCCAGCGCAACAGGGAGAGATCATAGTTCGTGTCAGGCCCGCTCTGCTTGTACTCCGGGGAGATCGACACCGGGAGGTGAAGCTTTCCATCGGGGCCGGGGGTGAGGAGATGAAGGTAGAGCCCCACCGCCCTGCTAAGCAGGGGATAAAGGCGCTCCTTGAGCATCTTCTCATCTCCGCAGTAGCGGTATTGGAGCCAGTAGTTGTGAAGGGCCCAGAGAAGGTTCCCGAGTTCCTTGTGCTCCTTCGGATCAACCTTTCCTACGCAGTCGTAGGAGCTTGTTCTGGCGATCGCGGCCGAGTCGTTGCTCCACTCCAGGGGCACATTGGCGATCAGATTCGTCATCCCCGTATCGATCATCCGGGTCATCGACTCTCCAAGGGCGAGGCGGTTGGCAGCATAGACCGGCCAGTAGGTGAGTTGTAGGTTGAGATTCCACCAGATTTTCGGCCAGGGAGTCGCTCGGAACCAAGGGCCCATCAGATCCAGGGCGGGACGGTCTGTCCTCGTCGCGGAGGCTAACTTGTACATCTGGATCCAGTAGAAACTCTCCATCCGGGTGTCGGGAATGGAGAGGAAGCTCTGCGGGTAATAGGCGTGCCACCAGTCGCGGTGCGATTGGACAAGTGCCTGCTCGTTTTCAGCCAAGGCACTGCGCACATCCTTTACCGCCTTGTCGGGATTGGGAATGCCTGACGCCGTGAAATCAACCGTGAATGCGAATTCCCGTTTGCCCGGGGTAACGGTCTTTTCTCCCCAGGCCACTGTATACCCTCCTCCCACCTTGAATGGCTGAAGGCACCAGGAGATCCCGTTGCTCTCCCCATAGGAGGGCTCCGGGTTGAGATCTTCCTTGGGGATCGGAATCTTCTTGAAATCATCCCGCGCCGAGCGTGCCGCAAGGTGCCTGAAGGAAAGTTTGGCGGGAGGCGTGTCCGGCTTCTCCTCAAGGTCGATGATCGTGACCGGTCTGTCGGTATGGGTGAAGGAACGCCACTCCAGCAAGGGTGCATGGGTTCCTTTCGGGAAAAGGGATCCCCTGGCCTCCGCATTCCAGAGATCCATCCTCATCGTCCCTCCTGAGGTGGGTGAGGGGGTCTCCAGGACGAAACGACCGATCGGGATCCGCCCACCGCGATCGACGACATCAGTGCGGCCGACATCCCATTGGAGCGCATTGGTGCCGTCGCTGTAGATCATGGCCCCCACAAGACCGTTGCCGAGAAAGGCCCCTCCCTCCCACTCCTTGGGCAATGTTTCCCAGACCAGATCGTGTCGCTTTAGAAACTCCTGCCAGCCAACCGACGATACCTTGAAAACAGCCTGTTCTTTGGGTTTTCCCGCCGGTTTTGCGTCGGCTGACCAAGATGGCTGGCCCGAGACCATCAGAAGCGAAAGCAGGGCCGCGGTGATCAAGGAGGTCTTCGGATGAGTGGGAAGAAAAAGATAGTTCATCGGGGGTTCGCAGGGTTGGGGGAGGCTCATTGATCAGGAAGTTTTCCGAGAAGGTAAAGCCCGAATTCGCAGTGCGGTGAACGGCCATCATGTCGCTCCCAAGAAGCCCTCTAAGGAGGCCATGACATCGTCTCCCGGATTCACGCCTCCAACAGGCTAGACAATACTCCGGCCGTCATTTCATGCTGCCATTCATGAAACACCCCCCCATTGTTCTGTTCCTGGCACTCATCACCGCTTCGGTCTTTGCCCAGCAGGGTTCCCCGTCCCCCGTCGCGGCATCTGCCGTGTCTTCAACCAATGCCAATGCCAGTGTTTCCTCGGGTAAGGAAAAGTCCACCGATCCGAACAGTCAGAACCTTGAACCCGACAGGAAAGACGCCCGGGCTTCAAAGCCGCTGAATCCGGGGCTTGTCCAGGTGCCTGACGTTCCCGGACTTCCCCGCGTTCTGATTATCGGCGACTCCATCTCCATGGGGTATACCCCGTTTGTTCGCACCAAGCTGGAGGGCAAGGCCAACATCCATCATCCCCCACAGAATTGCGGTAATACCCAGCGACCCCTCGACAAGGCTGATCGGCGCACGCAAACCGGCCCTAGCAATCTTGAAAAATGGCTCGGTGCCGATCATTGGGATGTCATTCTGTTCAATTTCGGCCTCCATGATCTCAAGTACACCGATGGTAATGGGAAATACATCGGTCCCAGCGAGGGGGGTATCCGCGATACCCCTCCCGACCTCTACGGCAAAAAACTCCAGGAGATTGCCACGCAATTGAAGAAAACCGATGCCAAGGTTGTCTTTGTGACGACCACTCCCGTGCCGCCGGGTTGTCAGGGTCGTGTCGCCGGAGATGAGAAGGTCTACAACGAGGTGGCTCTGGGCGTCGTGAAGCAACTCGATATCCCGGTTGCCGACCTGTGCGGGTTTGTCACCGAAAAGCAGAAGGCTCTCCCTCCACGCCCCGCCAGTGAGGCTCCCAAGCCGGGTGACCGCCGCGTCGGTCCCCGCCCGGGAGAGATGCAACTTCCCTTCAATGTCCACTTCACGCCCGAGGGATGTGATCAGCAGGCCGATTTCATCGTAACGACCATTCAGAAATACCTTCCTTCGGCACCGGCCAAGTAAGAATCCAGGCGTATCGCGATCAGTGCGGTAGGCCATAGGACTGGTGTGCGTCTGCTGCCGGTATCAATGCAGATTTGAAATCCTCCGCATGAACTCCCCTGACGGCTCCCCACGCTCTCCTAGAACCCTTCGTACTCTGTCCATGAAATCCATGAAATCCATGAGCTGCTCCCTCGTATTTGTTTCTCTGCCAGCAGTGATCATCCTCTTGCTGATGGTCCCGGTCCAAGCCCGTGCCGAGGTGTCGCTCCCTCCGGTAATCGGAAGCAACATGGTGATCCAAAGTGGTGAACCCGTGACTCTCTGGGGCTGGGCCGATAACGGCGAAAAAGTTTTGCTCAAGCTGGGCGGGGTGGTCGTGGGGAGCGCCGTGGGAGAGGGAAAGGAGAAATCATGGAAAATTCAGATTCCGGCGCAGAAGCCCGGTCCGCTTCCCCCCATCGAGGTCTCCGGATCCAACACCCTGACGCTCACCAATGCCTTGGCGGGAGAGGTCTGGCTCTGCTCGGGGCAATCCAACATGGTGAAAACCCTGAAGAAGGGGGCTTGGTGCCCGTACGGGGGAGTGCTCAACGAGGATCAGGAGGTGGCTGCGGCCACCGATAATCAGATCAGGTTTTATGTGAATGGAAAGGGGTGGGAGCTCTGCACTCCTGAAAACGCCCCGCATTTCTCTGCTGTCGGCTATTACTTCGCGCAGAAGCTGCGCTCGGTTCTCAAGGAACCCGTCGGCATGATTGTGCTGGCCGCGGGAGGAAGGCCTGCCGAATGGTTCACACCCGAACGGATGATGGCCGGTGACGCCGATTTCGAGGCGAAGAAAGTCAAAGCCAAGGCGCTGCGGGATGAATTGGGTGCAAAATGGGAGGCAGACAAAAAGGCGGACAAAGAGTGGAGGCAGTTGGTGGTGACTGCGAAAAGCAAAGGGGAGCAAGTACCTCCCAGGCCGGCCAACCAGCTTTCGGCTGAGCAGTCAAAAAATCTCGGAGAGAACGCCGCAATTCTCGATTTCGCTTTCATTTACAACCGGGACATTCGTCCCGTCGTGCCGTTTCCCATCAAGGGGTTTGTCTGGTATCAGGGGGAATCCAATGCAACACGGGGTGAGGAGTACGCAGCCCTGATGGGAAAACTCATTCAGGGCTGGCGCGAGGATTGGGGTAAGCCTCTTCCCTTTGTCATGGTGGCGCTGGCAGGTTTTGGAAAACCGGAAGCCATGTCCGCCGATGCCAAGAGTTTCCCCCTGATCCGCGAGGCGGCGATGAAGGTTTCCGGGACGGTTGACCATGTTGGCGTGATTTCGGCGGTGGATGTGGGAGATGCCGGAAACATTCATCCCTTGGACAAGAAACCTGTGGGAGAGAGGGCCGCGCTCTGGGCTCTTAATCATGTCTATGGGGAGAAGGTGGTCTCGGAGGGTCCCGGTTTTGGGAAGGTTGACTTCGCGACTGGCAAGGCCGTCGTACCCCTGACCTCCAACAAGGAAGGAGTGGTACTGAAAAGTCCGGGAGGTTTCGAGTTGGCCGGTAAGGATCGAAAATTTTATCCAGCGAAGGAGGAACTGAAAGACGGTTCAATCGAAGTCAGCTCTCCGGAAGTCAGCAAACCGGTAGCGCTACGCTACGCTTTCCTCAATTTTCCGGAATGCTCGCTCTATAACGGCGCGGGAATCCCGGCTCTGCCTTTCCGCACAGACGACTGGCCACTGGTGCCCGCCACGCTTCAGAGGGTTTCCACACAGCCGTAATGTCCCGACTGCACGATCCCTTGACGCGCGTTGATTGGAATCGATGGGGGCTTTTCCGTGTCAATATCCCCCCCATCTATCACACCTGGCGCTGTGTCTTGATCACGGCGCTGATTAGGATCGGATCCGTGACTGGATCATCTTGATTTCGATCGGCTTCTTGGCCTTCTCGATGGTGGGGAGAATCGGCTCGGTCCCGTTGTAAGCCCGAATGATCACGTGATGGACGTGGTTGATGAACAATGAATCGGTGTCGCTTGAACGTGCCTGCGTGTTGATGATCCGCAGAACGATTTCCTATTTCCTGAAGAGGATTTTTAGGTAGTCCGTTGGGCATCCCCTCGAGGAGACGGTAACGATTGCCTGGGGCCCTGTTCCTCGGATGCCAATCCTGGCGCGACCGTTGTAAAGTTGAATGACTCGTGACCCCGTTGAGGTTCCCAGATTATCGATTAAGGAGCCGTCGCCGGCTATGCCGAACCGCACGACATCCGATGCATCAAGACAAAGGATCCCATTCCTGTCACGTGCCGTCACTTCCACTGTGACGGTGTCGTCGGATCGCGAGATCTCGGTGAGCACAAGATGATCGGGTTGAGACCAGGTCTGGGTCTGATAATCTTGGCTTATTTCGTCGACAAAAGAATGTCCGTGCATCTTTCCCACGGCTTTGAGCGTGTTTCTTCCCGGGTCGAGTTTCACATTCCAGACAAGTCCTGAAGCGGGGAACGATGAGGCGTCACGCTTCCTAACCCCCGCGGTGACGCCGTTGACAAAAAGTTCCACCTCGGGGCAGTTAGAGAACACTTTGACCTGTTTTTTCTCCCCTTCTTTCCCCCAACGGACCGGCCAAGTATGTCCGTAGATATGGACCATGGGTTTGTCAGACCAGTGACTCTGGAAAACGTAATAACTCTCTTTGGGTGTTCCGTCTCGCTCAACCACTCCCTTTTGGTTGACGCGCGGAATTGGATTCTCTGGACGCAGGGGGGTGGCGAAGTCCTTGAAGATCCATTGTGCGGCTCCTGTCAGCTTGGGTATCCGCTCCTGTTCACTGAGATGCAAGTCAAAAAGGTTGATAATGTAGCTCTCCGACCAGTCACCGTCCTTGGAAGGTCGTGCCGCACCTCCTGTTCCCTTGTAGGCACTCCCAACCTCGGCAGTTCCCATGCCGGTACCGATGGCGGTCAGAAACTTCTCGGGATCCTCCGAGTGTCGGCGTGCATGACTGTCACCGCCGTATTCGGCATGCAGGAAATGGGGGACCTCCTTGATCCAGTTTTCTAGCGCGTTCCTGTATTCGGTGTAGCGGCCGCTGTACCATCCCGCCCAGATACTGGGGGAGTAGATATCGACGAGATCCTTGCAGAAATCGCAACGACGTATGACCGTTTTCCGCGAGGGGTCGAGTCTGTGCGCCAAGGCATTTTGATCACGCATGAATTTCCGGATTTCCTCCTTGTCGTACACGGGAAAGTCCCCCTCCCAGTCGTTCTCGTTGCCCAGTCCCCAGAGAATGACGGAAGGATGGTTGTAGTGCTGGTCGATCATGGCCCCGAGCATGTCCCGGGCCTGCTTGCGGTAGCCGTCGCCGCCGAGTCCGCCACGGCACCACGGCACCTCCTCCCAGACAAGGAGACCCAATTCGTCGCAAAGATCGAGTACCAGGGGGGCCTGCTGGTAGTGTCCCAGGCGAACAAAGTTGGCCCCCATCTCCTTGATCGAGATGAGGGTCTGGCGGACCACGGTATCCGGCACCGCCGCACCGACGCCTGCATGGTCTTCGTGGTAGTGGGTTCCCTGCAACGGCAAACGCTTGCCATTGAGCAGGAAAGGGCCGTGGTCAACCCATTCCGCTGAGCGGATACCAAAGCGCCCGGAAGTCTTCTGTTCGCCGGTTGGTGATGCGAGCGAAAGGTTGCAGCTGTAGAGCGAGGGGGATTGGGGGGCCCAGAGCTTCGGGGACGAGATCACAAAGGAATCAATCTCCTTCTCCCCCTTCCATGCATTGCTGGAATTGGTGGCGCTGTGAATTACCCTGCCATCAGGATCCTTTACCTTGAGGCTCAGTATGAGCGACTCCCCGGCGTCATCCGGGTTGTAGAGACGGGCTCGTATCCTGATTCTAGCCTCGGTCACGCCTGTTTTGTCGCGCGGCAGTTGGACCGCCTGTTCCACATGGACTCTCTCCACGGAAACCCGGGGTACGTAGACCAGGTAGAGGTGCCTGTAAATCCCGCCGTAGCGGTTGAAGTCGCTCAGGTCGGAGGGAATAGATTCTGCATCGCGCGAGTTGTCGCATCGCACGGCGATGCGGATCTCTCCTTTCCCCCCGCTTGAAGCCAGTTCTTTTGCCGCGGCATCGGTGATGTCGACATCCCATTCGTCGTAGCCTCCGTTATGAACGACGACCTTTTCAAGGCCGACATAGACCTCGGTCTTTTGGCCCGCGCCGTTGAAATGGAGAATGGACCGCCCGCCCGGGTAGGGGTTGGAAATTCTCAGCCTGCTTCGATACCATCCCGTGCCCTGGTAATAACGATGGTCGGGATCCACCGAGTCGCGGTCATTGAAGCAGTGGGGTAGCGTCACCGCGGTCCAATTCACATTGTCGGTTGCCTTGTCACCGCGCCAGATCTCCCAGATGCTGCCAAGGGTGCCTTGGTAGTACTCCCAACCGGTGTCGAGAGTTTTCCTTACGGTGTCCTCGCCGTTTGCTTCAGCCTCGGCATTTGCTGAAGGTTTTCCCTTCGGGGTGATCGGTGAGGGGGTGATCGCGGATGCCGACGCGGGAGGTTGCGTCGCGTAGAACGAGGGAGTCACTCCCAAGAATGCAATGAGGAGGAGTATCGCGCTGGGGTGCATGGAGCTTGATTGCTGAGAGCGTATTCAAGAACCATATCTGGCACCATCATCTGAAAAAACCCAATTTTCATGGCGGCGGAAATGGCGCGCTCTGCGGGTGCCGAATCTACAACCCCTTCCTTCGGAGGAAGGTGCCCCATCGAATTGAGCCGAGTCCGTTCAACGAGAAAACGCGCTTTTGCGGATGTCCGGAAAAGCATGGATCTTATGTCATCTCAGCCACATTATCCCCGGTTTATAAAGTAATTCCTGAAAACATTTAAGTTATCCAACACTGAAATCCCTAAGAAAAAACCATAGCACAAATATTTTATTTTCTGTGCTGAGAAAAATTGTGTACAAACATTTTATGTTGAGTCGCATGAAGCGTTTAATCCAACTTTGGATTACCTCTTTTGTAACATTGGGTTTCACGAGCTTGAACGCTGAGCAACCAGCCTTGGCTCAATCCCCGGCAATCGATGTGCCCCGCGTCATGAGAGTGGCTGGTCGCAAACTCTCTGCATTTAATTTATCTCATAAAGACCAGTTGGCATATCCGACAGAAGCCAAGGGATCTGTATGGACAACAGTGGACTCTAAAAACTGGGTCTCTGGCTTTTACCCGGGATGTCTCTGGTATCTCTATGCTTATTCCAAGGAAAATTCTTTGCCCGATGCGGAAAAATGGAGGCAAATGGCTGAGAAATGGACGATTGGGCTCCAGAATGAGCAATACCATACATCCCAGCATGATATAGGGTTCATTATTTTTGACAGCTACGGTAACGGCTTTCTCCTGACTGGTAACACAGACTATCTTCCAATTATCAATCAATCGGCGGCATCGCTTAGCAAGAGATTTGTGCCCACCACGGGATTGATCCGCTCTTGGGGAAATATCGATGACAAAACGATTCAAACGACTGTCATTGATAATATGATGAATTTAGAGCTGCTCGTATGGTCTTCCCTGCATGGAGGAAAAGCGGCGCAGGGGATGCCCTCGAATCTCCTCGGAATAGCCAAAAGTCACGCAGACCGTGTCATCGAGCATTTTTTTCGTGAGGACGGCAGCGTTTACCATGTCGTCGATCTTGACCCCTCAAGCGGCAAAGTGATTAAAAAAAGAACTCATCAGGGGAAATCAGACGAGAGTACTTGGTCGCGAGGTCAGGCTTGGGCAATCTACGGGTTTTCGTCGATGTACCAGTACACTCAAGAACCCCGCTACTTGAAAGCCTCCGAGAGGGCTGCTGATTATTATTTAAGTCATTTGCCACCTGACTTTGTCCCGCCCTCTGATTTTGGCAGTTCGCTCACCGGTCTTGAGTTCAAGGACTCCAGCGCGGCGGCTGTTGCGGCCAGTGCACTTCTCAGACTCAGCAATCAAACGGAGGATCCCTCTCGCAAAAAGCAATACTTCGCGGCGGCTGAAAAAACACTGCAGTCGCTTACTCAAGCTCCCTATTTTTTGGAAAGTGACGACAGGGCCGGCATCTTGAATTATGCTGCCAGAAACTATTGCGAGGACCCTGAAAGCAAGCTTACGAACACAAGCCTCATCTTCGGTGACTACTACCTCTTGGAGGCACTGCTTGCCTATGCAAAAGCTACGGAGTCACATCTCGCCCCTGGATCCTAGATCGCAAGGAAGGCTATTAGTGATAGCCTGGATCCCCATGAATATCAAAAGCTGAATTAAAAAACTCCGGTTTTCATCTTCACTCACTTCCAGATGACGCAAGCCGTGAACTATTGAAGCAAACTGGCTGGGTTTCTCTGACTGTTCGCTGGTCGTGTTTTTCCTTATTTGAAATTAAGGATGCTAGATTGATCTGTTTCCCGGCTCATGAAGGCTTGGATCAGGTGAGCATTATCAATGCCTGCACGATACAGGGCATTGATCACCGCGCCATCCAACCTCCGTCGATTGTGAGAATTTCACCGTGAACATAGGCCGATGCATCGCTGCATAGAAAGACGAGTGCGCCAGTAAGATCCTCGGGCGTACCCCATCTTCCAGCCGGAATGCGGGACAGGATCGCGTTGTTACGGACCTCATCCGCACGCAGGGCTGCCGTATTGTCCGTGGCGATATATCCTGGGGCGATGGCATTGACATTAATACCCTTGCCGGCCCATTCGTTGGACAGTGCCTTGGTAAGCTGGGCTATCCCCCCCTTGCTGGCTGCATAGCCGGGCACGGTTATTCCTCCTTGGAAAGAAAGGAGCGACGCGGTGAAGACAATCTTGCCTTGGCCCCTCTTGATCATCTGCTTGCCAATCTCACGGGCCATCACGAACTGAGAGCGCAGGTTGACGTCCATGACGTAGTCCCAGTCCTCGTCGCTGTGATCAACCGCCGGCGCACGTCTAATTGTGCCGGCATTGGCCACCAGAATATCGAGTTCGGAATGCTCCGCCGTGAGTTCCGACAAAAAGACATTGACCGCCATCCGATCAGAGAAGTCACAGTCGTATGCATGAAACTTCCGTCCCGTGGCGAGCACCTCGCGCTCCACCCCGCCGCCGGATTTCTTCAGCGTCGTGCTGACGCCGATCACATCGGCTCCCGCCTGAGCAAGTGCCACAGCCATTGCCTTGCCGATACCCCGGCTACAGCCGGTAACCAGTGCTTTCTTCCCCGTGAGGTCAAATGGATTTTTCATAAGTGGTGCGCATTTACATCAGGTCGGCGATCGGAAAACCGTCCATGTCATTAAAGTCCTGATTCTCACCACCCATCCCCCAGCAGAAAGTATAGGCCGCGGTGCCGGCTCCGGAATGAATCGACCAAATGGGTGATAGAATCGCCTCGCATCCAGCCACTACCAAATGGCGGGTCTCCTGAGGTTGACCCATTAGGTGGATGACGCGGTGGGCCGGATCAATGTCGAAATAAAGATAGGCCTCGGATCTACGCAGATGAGTGTGGGAGGGCATCGTGTTCCAGACGCTGCCGGGCCTCATGCAGGTAATGCCCATGACGAGTTGACAGCTCTTGATGCCGTCTCCGTGGATGTACTTGAAGATGGTGCGTTCATTGGCTGTCTCCGGGG
>RFPR01000121.1 GCA_009928265.1 Pseudomonadota bacterium
TTCACTGCTTGCTGACCGCCGGGGGCGATTGCCGCCGCAGGTGATCCTGGGGCCGGAGCGCCCTGGGGTTGAGCGGGTTGCTGGGATGCTTCGAGGAATCCGATGGTGCCAGTTTCATTGCCGACACGGATGCTAGCTTTGAGGGGTGAGTTATCCTGACGGACGACAGAGACTAGGGACATGTTCTTTTCATTCGGCTTTACGGTGAGAAGAAATCGACTCTGGTCGGTGCGGTCGAAGACAAAGACCTGATCTTCTCCCGCAATACTCGCGATTCCCGTCATGGCAAATCGCTCTGAAAGGGGGGAACTCTCCTCGGCGGTCGGCAGTGTAAAAGGGGAGTGCTTAAGTAGAGCGTCGAAGGATGAGATACTCCTCGGCATCTCCCAAGGAGCCAGCTCGGCCGCTGTACCACATGCCGTCAGGACAAACAAGGTCATCAATCCACCAATCCAGTTAGTGCTACGAGAGAGTCTCATGGCTGGGTGGGTGCTGAGGTTTGAAAGTCCTGCCGGAGTTCGAATTCGGCAAGAACATTGGGAGGCTGGCTGTCACTCCGTAATGTCAATTTCTCAACCCGCCTCCAGGCGTCGGGCGACTGGATGGCGAAGAGAAACTTCACCATGGATTGGAAGGGGCCGGATAGTTTCGCAGAGACGCTGACCGATGATCCGTAGGGGTTGCCTTGAGGTGGAAGCAGGTTTTCCTCATCAATTTTCAGGCCTGCTTTTTCTGCTTCCTCTCGTTCCGATTTCAGCAGAGCCGCGCTGGCCTGATCCGAGGCCAAAGAAGGCATCGGATGTGCGGAAATCCAGCGATCGGCAGGTAGCAGGGTGTCGGCAAGGGAAACCCAGGTCCTGTCCTCTGAGAGCTCCCCCCGCGCGGACACAATCGCCTGACGGAGCTTTGTCCTTGTCTGCAGGAAAGCGCGCAGGCCGAGCATGTTGAGCGCAAGGAAGAGTGCGCCGCACAGGATCAGCAGGAGCCGTTTCTCACTTGGTGCCAGTGTTCGCATCGGATCGCGATCCCTCCATGTCAAAACGGACGCTGTTTTTGCCCGCCAATTGAGGCTGTCCTGCCGTCCACTCGTAGGCCTGCAGAGCGGGGCTTTTTTTGAGTTGTTCCTGAAAGGCGTATGCCTGGGTCACATCCGTTGCCTCGCCGGAGACCTGCAGTTTCCCAGGCTCCAGCGTGAAGCGGGTCAGACGGACTTTTCCTCCTTCGGTTGGGGCGGCGACTGCTGCCAGGAGATCGAGCGCGTAGAAGGAGGGATCGATGGCACTCCTCATCGCTTTCCATCGTTCGGAGTCGGCACGCGCCTCCGAGGCGGGAGCTGCCACTGCTACGATTGCTTTCCTGATCCGTGCCAGTTCCATTCTGTGGATCAGCAGGTCACCGCTTCCCCAGATAAGAAGCAACGTGTAGATGATCGCTCCAATCATGGCGTAGGTCAGGAGGCGATTCTTTTTCGCCGAGTTTGCTCGCTCCTCCCGTGCCGCCGCTGGGGGGAGGTCCAAGGACTCAGTTGGAAGATGGGGAGGGGGCAAATTCTCGCTGAGGGTCAGACGCGCCGTGGGAAACGCTGCTGTCAGGCCGCTTCGGATCGATTTGAGGCTGGTGGAGGAAATTCCAGCTAGCAGGATGGTCGAGGGAACCCGCTTCAGAATGCCCTCCACCTGAAGACGAAGAGCCGTTCTTTGGAGGAGACCCCCGAGACGCTCCTCATCGACGGGACAAAACCACACGGGCTTGCCATCAATGAGGAAGGCGGCATGAAGCCGATCCCATTCGCTCCAGACGATAAGATCCGTCTTTTCGTCACCGAGAGTCCGGACGGGGAGATCGAATGATCCAGCCTCCCTCCAGTCGGAAGGGAGCGACTCTTCGGGGAAAGGTTCCTCCGGGCAGATCGCCAGCACGAGTTGGCGATCCTTCTCCGAGTTGATAGGAAACAGGCTGAGTGATTGCTCCATGCCACGCTTGATCAGGTGACGTCCAGAAAGCTCCAGTCGGGCAAGTGCCAGGCGGTCGCCCTCTCCTGCAATCCAGAGAGGCCAGTCATGAAGTGACTGTGAGGGAAGGCAGAGGATTCTTTTGAGTTTTTTATTTTGCTGCGCCGACCCGGACAATGGCTCCTTCAAAAGGATTGGCGACCGGTCCTCACCCACGAGCCACTGCTCCCAGGATCCGGTTTCCCCACCCGGTCGCTCAACGAGGAATCCGCCACGCAACGAATTCCCTTTCACCCCGGAGTTCTTTTCCGGTGCGGAGGTTTTCGCATTAGGTTCGTCGGCGAGTAGGGTCATCGTTCGCTCCACCCTAGCACAGAGGCGGAAGATTGGGGATTTTCCTGAGTGCCTGAGGCGACCACCACGGTGATGATCCGTTTTACACCGTTGCAGAAGCCGGTGCTCTCGATCTTGCGGACGCTTCCGGTCACGTCGCTGGTCGCTTCCAGAACGGTTTTCTGGCCACCTCCGGCACCGATGAGCGCTGCAGCCTGCGACTGATCCTTGACCTTCAGGTCATCGGGAGTTCCTTCGATACCATCTTTCCCGTTTCGTAACGTGATCCAAGCATCGGCCTGGGTAGGTGTGAGTCCGACGAAATCGACCAGCACTTCCTTGGGTGCATGGAGGAGGTTGACCTTTCCTTGCCAGGAAGTAGTGAAGAAGTGTTGCCAGTCGGGCTTGGCCTCCGCAACGGGATCAAAGCCGAGCACCAGAGTCATTTCCTCGGGTGAGGTGAAGGGTGCCCCTGGCGGAAGGCCTGCACGCCCTGCGGCCTCGTAGTCCTGTGCCTTGGCCCCGTGGAGTGAGCGGAAGGGGGAGGGATTCTGCCAGTCGTAGAGGCTATCGGCGGCAGTGTCTGCCTTTTCGGGCTTGAGACCCCAGACGATGAAAAGCCTCTTCAGCAGATCGCGCCGGTCCGGATCCTTGAGAAACGCATTCGGGTTGATGAGTCCGGAGTCGTCACTGAGCACTACCGAGTAGCCCTCTGAGCCATCGGTATTGCTTCCCCTGAGGAGGGGGTCTCCAGGTGAGACCGAGGGGTTCATGGCGACGGCGAGGCCTGATAGGGCCTGTTCGCGAGCCCTGAGAAGTTTGCCGGCACGCGTTTCCTCATCTGTCCATCCCGAGATGATGCCGGCAAGTAGGATCGTGATTCCACCAAGCAGGGCGATGGTCCAGAGCACCATTGGCAGAGCCATGCCTTGACTACCTCTCAACCTTAAAATCGTGAGATGCATGATTATGGGGCTGGAGTTGGCTGGGGTGACGAACCTTGTGCGCTTTGCAGAGGCGTAAGGTAAAAGAGGGATTCGATCGGATCGGGAACGTCACGGAGTTGGAATTTCAGGCGCACCAATTGGGGGCGGGGACTTCCCGTGGAATATTCCTCTCTCCATGTGCCGCCGCTAAAAAAGCTCCACGATGGTGAGATTACCCCGGGGAGAAGAGGCACGCCGCGCCCGGAAAGAATCTGGTCACGTTGGTCATCCCGGACTCCTGGTGGAAGTCGCAGCAAGGTTAGCACGCGTGATCCGTCAGCCATCGGTCTCGCGGCAATGACAAGGGATCCTCCGCCAAGGCTAGGCAGGCCGAAGAGGTTGCGTGTTTTGGCAATGACAAGCCTTGGTTCCGCGCTGGCGGATGTGCTTTTGCCGATTTCTAGGGAGACCGATCCCTCGGCGGGGAGATTGACGAGGGCGTCACGGACGACCGAGAGGAACGCATCGGCGCGTCGAAGCAAGAGTTGTTGTTCCATGGCGGAACGCGAGGCCCCGATAGCCGAGGAGGTGACGGCGTACACGGCAGTTGCCAGTAGGGCCAGAATTCCCATGGCCAACACCACCTCGACCAAGGTGAAAGCGCGTAAGTGATGCCGATGGATGCTCGCTTTCATGGCCGGTAGAGCAGGATCACGGCTTTTTCCAACGAGTCTCCGGAACCAGTAAGGATGGTCAGTTTCTTGATCCCTGGGACATCTTTTCCCTCCCCATTTTTCAGGGGCCACGGAACAAGGGTCTCCTCAACCCTCACGCCGTGGTTCTGCTCGGCCGTGATCACTCTTTTTTCAGCTCCGGGAGGGTCTGCAAGGCAGTAGGCGAGGCGTGACTCAAGCTCCCTGCGCGCCATGGAACGCTCCCTCACGGCCAGGGCGGCTTTCAATGCCGTATCGATCGCCACAATCAATCCTACCGCCGCCAGAGCAAAGACACCAAGTGCGAGCAGTACCTCCAGCAGGGTAAAGCCTCCCTTTCTGTAGTTAGTTTGAACCCTAGTCATGATCGTCGGGAAGGACCTGGCCCGTCAGAGGATCAAAGATGAGAAGTATCTGCCGCTCTCCCCCTTGGAGACGGAGGGTCAATGGCTCACAAATTCCGGCTGAATTGATCGTCCAGATACGATTACGCTCCGGATCACGGAACGAGCTGTCATTAAGTCCCCGGACCTGGAGTGTCCATCCGGGCGGGAGCGGGGCGCCGGCAAAAGAGTTTGTCCGGAGAGCCAGTCGAGAGTCTTTTCCGGTTTGGAGGGCTATGGAGCGTGCTGAAGCTACCCGCTCTGTAATCGTTGAGGAGAGACGATCACCTTCTCCGGAGGCAAAGGAATCATACAGATAGGGGATCGCGGCGGCCGTCAGAATTGCGACAAGTCCCAGCGCGATCATGATCTCCAGAAGCGTGAAGCCTGGAGAAAGGGATCGGTGAGACTTATTTGCCGATGTTGCCCTCACCCTCCGTACCCTTGGGGCCGAGCGAGTAAAGGTCGAATCCGTCAGTCTTGAATTTGCCTGGATTACGGTAGACATACTCGTTGCCCCACGGGTCGAGGGGCACTGTTTCCATCAGCTTTTTCCAATGCTGGGGCTTGGGCTCGGACGAAGGCATCTGGACGAGTGCCTTAAGGCCCTGCTCCGTCGAGGGCTTGCGGTAATTGAGCAACTCGTAGGTGCGGAGCTGCATCGAGATTGCCTGGATGTCGCTGGTGACGCGCTGTTCCTTCGCGACATCGATGTTTCCCGAGAGCATGTAAATCGCGGAACCAACAAGCACGGCGATGATACCGAGCACCAACATGATCTCGAAGAGGGTGTAGCCGGAAATGGATAAATTTCTGCGGCGCCGTGAAAGTCCGGAGGAGAAGTAAGGTGATAGGTGATGCATCTCGGTTCAGTGGTTCAGTAGATCTCCCTCAAGTCAGGCCCTAGGTCAAGGGCCGACGGTTGCTGCCGAATCAGATGGTATGGGCGGACTCGGTAGCGTGGCATGAAATAAGGCAGGAGATGGATTCCCGTAGGTGCTTCCGTTTGAGAGTGACTCTTGGGAAGTCGTGTTATTGGTGGAGGGGGTCTCCGCTACTGCAGCAGGATGCGTCGATTCAAAAAGGATTTCCGCCACGGCGTTTCGCAGGCGTACCGGAGTACCAGCATCGCCTTCAGCTTTGATCAGTGAAAAGACAATGGAATTGTCACCCTGCCGCCAAATTCCTGCGGGAACAAAGAGTGAACCGGTTCTCCATCCCGCACGCAGAAGCCTTCCGGAGGGCGATCTGAGAGTTCCGGGATCATCCAGAGGAAATGCTTCCAAACCAAGCGGCCCAATCGGAATTCCGTTAACCGAGACCTCAATCCTAGAGGCTGGATCTAAACCCGAGACCTCCGCTTTGACGAAAGATTCCGCTGCACCCGCCGCCATTGGTAAGACCACTTCCACGGCGGAATTTTCCGAGATCGGAAGAGGTGCTGCCGCCAATTCGGCGCGAACGATATTTCCCTTGGCGGCATCCCCGTGTAGCAAGGTGGGATCTCCGCCGGAGGCTTCCTGTTCGGAGAGAGCCTTGCCCGAACCAGTTAGCAGGACGGGACGGTCGATGCCAAAAGGGGCGGCGACGGTGAGTTCCACGCAGGGTCGCAACTCGATCACCCTAAGTCTGGCAAAGCGTCCAGAGAAGGAGACGCTGATGGTTCCTCCTGCAAGGGTGAGGTTCTGGGGCAAGAGAAGAGTACGCAGTTCGATGCCGCTTCCGGTGCCGACGACTCCCAGTCCAGCGCTTAGGAGAGTCCGTTCGCCCGAGAGGGCAATCCATTCGACAACCGGTCCGCCATCACCATTGTCATCGAAGACCACTGTAAGGGCATGGCAGGAGGTTTCCTGATCGGGTGAAACCGGTGAGACAGGGATCTCGATGGCATCCGACGCAGGGAGGATCCGGAATCCGGAGTTTGTAGCCGCATTGGTTGTTGACCCCTGCAGGTTGATCCTTA